>CAMBRH010000043.1 GCA_945870115.1 Chitinophaga pinensis
GAATAAAAAGCTAATTTTCCATCTGTGGAAACAAACAATCCAATTTCATCTGCTGCGGTATTTATTGGCGAACCAATATTAACCGGTTTCCCCCATTTTCCATTTTCCATTCTAGCATAAAAAATATCTGTTCCACCCATTCCTTTTCTTTCATCAGAACTAGAAGATACAAAATATAAAGTTTCAGAATCTTGATGTAAAAATGGACTTTTATCTTTACCATCTGTATTTAACTCGTCTAAAGGTTTCCCATCAGACCAATCTCCTTTTGAATTTCTTGTTGCATAATAAATGTCATCCATTCTCGTATTTGGACCTACGACCGTATAATATAGAGTATTTCCATCAGCAGAAAGAGAAGGTTGTGCTTCCCAACCATTATTTGTATTGATTCCAGAACCCATATTTTCTAATGGTGTCCAAACGAAATCATTTCCTCCTTCCCCACTTCTCTTAAAAGTCGTAATGTATAAATCACAATTCATGTAATTCTGCGTTCCTACCATTTCAGCTTTACAAGCACAAATAATCATTTCTTTATTATCCACAGACATTGTTGCAGCTCCATAACTTGCAAAACTTCCATCGTTGAATGGTTTTGAGAATGCATCTCCAACATTAAAGGGAGAATTCATGTCCTTTCTTTGAGAAAAAGTAAATTCTTCCACAATGTGTGATGTTAAATCACCCAAATTTTTTCTATCTAATTTTCTCGTATAAAACATCAATTCATTATCTGGAGAAATCATAGGAAAATATTCATCATTTGATGTACTAACAACTGGAACTTTTTTAGGCTCAAATGGAACAGATTTTGTTTTTAATTCAACAACACCTTCAACTTCTTTCAAAACTTCATTCACATCTGAAAGTTTTTTATCGTGATCCTCGCTGTAACGAGCAACATCAGTATGTTCAAACGCTTTAAAAGCTTTGAAATATGAAATTGCTTCGTCCATTTGCTTTTGAGAATAATTGATTACTCCCAAATAATACGTACAATTTGCATGATAATCAGGACAAAATTCCAAGGTCTTTTTGAACATTTCTTCTGCTTTTGTCATACTTTTATCGCCCATTGCAGGATTTGGCTGCGTTTCATAATATTTCATTCCTGCGTCATAAGCATACATGGCATATTCATAATAAGCCATGGCATTGTCAGGAGCAGCTTCAATCGCAGCATTAAAATTTGTTACAGCAGTTTTAGCATCTTGTGCATTTTTACCAATCTGAATAAACTTCAACACTTTTTTTGCTGGTGGCAAACAAGATTCATCTTCTTCTTGAGAAAAAGTGACAAATGAAACTAGAAATAATGTGAGAATTAGGTAATGTTTTTTCATGTAATTTTGATTTAATTTTTTTATAATTGTTTGGAATCAAATTCCGTACCGAAGTATTTTTTATTTTGATATAATGTTAAAGTTATTATTTAGTTACACTTTTTTAATTCATTTTCTAAAAATGATTCTAAAATCTCTTTTGAAGGTAGGTCCAAAATGTATTTTGAAACAAATAATTTTTCTTCCATTCCTGCGAGTGCATATTCTACCATTTTTTTTCCTTTTTCTGTACAAAGTAAAATTCCGATTGGATCGTTATCTCCTTCTAATTTTATCTGATCCTTATAACAACTCACATAACTATTAAGTTGTGAAAGATGCTCATGTTTGAATTTGTCAACTTTTAAATCTATTAATATGTGACATTTTAAAACTCGATGATAAAAAACCAAATCAACAAAATAATATTCTTCATCAATTAAAATCCTTTTTTGCCTCGCTTCAAAACAAAATCCATTTCCTAACTCTAAAATAAATTTCTCTAAATGATTTATTAATTCTTGTTCTAATTCAGTTTCATGAATTAAATTTGAATTTGGCAAATTTAAAAAATCAAAAAAATAAATTGATTTTATAGCATCCTCTGGAACTGCTGGATTAATTTTATTTGAAAGTTCTTGAAATGCTAATTCTTTGTTTGTTGAGAAACCTAATCTTTCGTATGCAAGACTTACGATTTGTTTTTCTAATTCTCTTACAGAAAGCGTATTTTTCATGATTAACAATTCATAAAATCTTCTTTTTGTGTCGTCATTTATTTTTAAAAGTTCAACAAAATGCGAATACGGAATTTGTGTAAACATTTTCAAAAATAAAGATTCATCTATCTGATAACCATAAGATTGGAATTCGGGGGACAGTGTTCCCCGAATTGAGATTTCGCTATTATTTTGTTCATTTTCCAATTCGGGGGACAGTGTCCCCCGAATTGGAAAATCGATAATTTTTTCAGAAATTAAAGCGTAAATTGGCAATGAAGATAAATGTTCATAAAACAAAATATAGGTCTGATAAAACTTACGAAAATTTCTTAATTCTCGTTCATTAACATTCTTTAAATCTTGAGATTTTAATTCCTTTGCTAAAAGTGGAAGCAATTTTGAACCATATTTCGCTTTGTCTTCTCCTTTCTGCTCAAACTCAACAATATAATATCCAATAAGCCAATTCCTTAAAGAAATATGAACATTTACAGCTTTAACGGCATGTTGTTTCAATTGACTTGATGTCTGTTGAATTGAAGAAACAAGTTGATCGAAGTTCATATTATATAAAACTTATTTTTTAAATTTATGTTTAATTGAGTATGTAAAGAAAAGATATTTGGACAAGAAATTTAATCCCAAAATATTTATTTTTCAACATTAATATGTGAGTTTTAGAAATAATCACAAATAAATTGGAAATCATACAAAAAAACAAATCTCATTGAGTAAATTTGCGCTCGATTTACGATTAATAAAATTAGAATGGAAAAAATATTGAAAGGCTTATTTTCTATGCGAATGATGGCATTGGGAATGCTTGTTTTTTTAGTAGCGATTGGAGCTGCAACCTTGATAGAATCTACTTATGGAATTCAAGCTGCTAAAATAATAATTTACAACGCTTTATGGTTTGAAGTATTATTGGTTTTCTTGGCTTTCAATTTAATTTCAAACATCATTCGATACAAAATGTTTCAACGTGAAAAAATTGCCATGCTAACTTTTCACTTGTCATTTATTGTTATTTTAATCGGAGCTGGAATTACTCGTTTTATCAGTTTCGAAGGATTAATGCTTATTCGTGAAGGTGAAGCTTCAAACATGATTTTTCTTTCAGATCCGCATTTATGGGTAAGAGTGAATGATCAAAAAATGCAATACACTTTTAATGAAAAAGAATTCATGTCTGAAATTACAGACAATTATTTTGATATTGCTTTTGATTTCCCTAAACATAAAACTCCAATTAAAATTGAATATGTGGATTTTAAATCTAAGCAAATTGATACTTTATTAATCAAAGATTCAATTAAAAATCACGTCTTGGATATTGTAACAGACGGAAAGAAATCAAATTTCCTTTCTCCAAATGGATTTATCATGATGGGAGATATTCCTCTTTCTTACGAAAAGAAAAATTCAGCTCCAGGAATTGATATCTCGATGGTAAATGGGAAAATGATGTTTGTGACTAAACTTCCAATGCAATTTTTACCAATGACAGAAATGCGAAAAGTCAGAGAATCTGGCATGCCTATTTCGGATTCAATGTACAAAAAAGTCCCAACTGATAGCATGATTCCATTCCTGGAAAGAACTTTATATATTGTGAACGGTCAACAATTTGTTTACAACAGAAAAATAGATCATGCGAAAATGGTGAAAATGTCTTCTGGAAGAAAAAATGTTGGAATGGATATTTTGACTTTAAAAGTTACCGACGGAAAAGAAAGTAAAATTGTCAGTTTGGAAGGTGGACTAGGTCAAATTCCTTCAACAGAAGTTTTTCAATTAAATGGATTGCAATACGAAATGGAATATGGTTCAACACAACAAGCTATTCCTTTTGAAATTGCTTGCCGAGATTTTCAGTTGGATAAATACCCAGGATCTGAAGTTGCTTCATCTTTTGCAAGTGAATTAACAATTTTAGACAAAAAGAAAAATTATCAAAAAGACAAACGTGTTTTCATGAACAATGTAATGGATTACGGAGGATATCGTTTTTTTCAATCGAGTTATGATTTAGATAATCCGCAAACTCCAGAAAACGAAGAAGGAACAAGATTGAGCGTAAACTATGACTTTTGGGGAACAAATGTCACTTATTTAGGATATTTATTAATGGCAATTGGTATGATTTTATCACTTTTTGCACGAAATGGTCGTTTCAAAGAATTGTTAGGGAAAATTAAAAAATCAAGAGAAAGAAGAGAATCATCATTGCTTTCCGTTTTGGTAATATTTTCACTTTTGAGTTTTAACTCTTTCTCTCAAACTTCAATTGATAAAAATCAAGAACATACGCACGATGATCATGTTGGACATAACCATGAAGCCGAGCAGACGCAAAAAGTAACTCCAAAAAAAGCAATTTATAGAATCATGTCAGAAGAACATTCTGATGAATTTGCATCTTTGTTAATTCAAGATTTTAAAGGTCGAATTGTTCCTGCTCACACAGTTTGTGATGAATTGTTGCGTAAAATTTATGGGAAAAATAAATACAAAGAATTCAATGCTGTTCAAACAATCGTTAGTGCTCACATGTACCCAGATTATTGGGTTAAGCAACAACTTATTTCAATTCCAAAGGCTTGCAGAGAACGTTTAAAACTAAAAGAATACGCAAGTTTAGTAGATTTAATTGACCAAACAGGAAATTTCAAATGGTTGAACGAATACAATGAAGCACATCAAAGATTGGAAGCAAAACGTTCTGAATTTGAGAAAAAACTAATCAAATTAGTGGAGCGTTTTGAAGTAATGAATGCTATTTTAGCTTGGCAATACATGAAAATTATTCCATTGAAAAACGATCCAAATAAAATGTGGTACGTTCCATTGGATATGCAATTAATGCAAAAAGATTCTCTATCTTCTCCAAATGCTTTGGCTTATTTAACGGCCTTAGACCAAGCTTCTGAAACAAATTCTTATGGCTTAGCTTTGGATAAATTAAATGCATTGAAGAAATTTCAACGTGAAACAGCAGGCGAAATTGCTCCTTCAGAAAGTTTAGTTAAAATGGAAATTAGCTACAATAAAATGAATATTTTCAAAAATTCTCAAAATAGCTATTTTGGCTTGGGAATGATTTTATTGATCATTTTCTTCGTGAGAATTTTTGTTAAACCAAGTGTTCGTTCAGAAATAATATTTAAACGAATTTCTATACCTTTTATCATTTTAATTGGAATCATTTTCCTATACCACGGATATGGCCTAGGAATGCGTTGGTATATTTCTGGTCACGCACCTTGGAGTAATGGATATGAAGCGGTAATATTTATTGCTTGGGTAACAATGTTAGCAGGTTTTATTTTCTCACGAAAAAATCCAGTGGTTCTAGCTGGAACAGCAATTCTAGCATATTTCATGCTTTTTGTTTCAGATTTAAATATGTTGGATCCAGAAATCACGCCTTTACAACCAGTTTTAAAATCATATTGGTTAATGATTCACGTTGCAATTATTACAGGAAGTTACGGTTTTCTTGGTTTAGGAGCTATTTTAGGATTTTTGAATCTAACCTTATACAATTTCAGAAATTCAAAAAATGGTCAACGAATTACCGCACACATTAATGAAATTTCTGCTGTTTCAGAACTTACAATCACAATCGGTTTATTCATGCTTACAATTGGTACTTTCTTAGGTGGAATTTGGGCAAATGAATCTTGGGGAAGATATTGGGGTTGGGATCCAAAAGAAACTTGGGCTTTGGTTTCAGTTTTAGTTTATGCAGTTGTTTTGCATTTAAGATATATCCCATCTTTAAGCGGGAAATTCACTTTTAACATGGTTTCGCTTTGGGCTTACGCTTCCATTTTATTCACTTTCTTTGGTGTAAATTTCTACTTAACAGGTTTACATTCTTACGCTCAAGGTGATGCTTTAGCGAAAATTCCAGAATGGTTGTATTACTATTTAGCGGCTTTCTATTTATTTACACAACTTTCATCCATTCATTATACACTTTACAAAAATGAATACAAATTAAATTTTGTGAAGTATTTTACAAGAAGATTTGTTGTGCAATTAATTATATTAGCATCCGTATTTTTGTTCCATTTAATTTTCTTGCCATTATCAATCGATATGTCTGTAATTACAAATTACTTATATGTTGTTGGATTAATTGCATGTACAATTTTATATTTTATAATTTATTCATTTAGAAGAATTAAATATCACAATAAAAAACTTAAAAGAAATGAACTTATTTGATTTTGAAATTAAAGACATTCAAGGAAATAACTTTGACTGGAATACTGTAAAAGGAAAAAAAATAATGTTGGTAAATACCGCATCAGAATGTGGTTATACTTTTCATTATGCTCCAATGGAGGAAATGTATCAAAAATACAAAGATCAAAATTTCACGATAATTGGTATTCCATCAAATGATTTTGGAGGACAAGAACCTGGAACAGAAGCAGAAATTGCTACTTTTTGTCAAAAAAATTATGGCGTGACTTTTCCAATGATGTCAAAAGTTGTGATTTTAGGTGAAAATGCCCATCCTATTTACAAATGGTTAAAAGAAGAAACCACAATGGATGTTGCGTGGAATTTCCAAAAATATTTGATTGACGAAAACGGAAATATTGAACGCATTGTTGCACATAGAATCGAACCAAATGATCCAGATATTATTGCTTGGATTGAAGGAAAAGAATGAAGAATTTTGTCCCGATAGCTATCGGGAGAGTTATGAATTATGAACTATGAGTTTTTTAATTCTATTTCACACTTATTTTCTTGTTCCAAATTTTTGTTTCACTTTGAATATTTAATATATAAGTTCCTGAACTTAAATTTGATGGAATTTCAAGTTGATTTGAACTTAAATTTTTAATTTCTTTTACTAATTTCCCTTGAGAATCAATTAATTTTAGATGTAAAGATTCTTTTGAATTCGGAATAATATTTACAAATTCTCCGCTACATAAAATCGTTGGAAAAACCTGAATATCAGTATTTTTATTAATTTCATTTACTGAAAGTGGATTTAAAAGATTGATGTTATCCAAATAAATTACATTTCCATAATGTCCGATATTTCTGAATGAAAATTGCACATTATTTTCGTGTGGCAAATTTGAAACATCAATTGAATCTGTTCTCCATTGACTTGCTGTTGGAGTGAAAAATGTTTGTAAATCTGGTGCTGTTGACAAATCTGAACCTCCTTTTTTGTAAATTGATTGAAAAGAATTTCCACAATCTAATGAATACAAAACTTCCAAAGTATCAGAATAAATTCCTCCATAAAGTGCATAAGCAACATCAAATTTTAATTCTCCATCAATTAATGGCAGTAAATTTAGATTGAAACTTAGTTGGCTATTTTTCCCTCCCGAATCGTTGTCAAAATTATTGAAAATTGCTGATTTGCTTGAATTCCCAAATGCTCCAGCATCTGAACTGACATTCCAATTTGCACAATTTAAATCTGCACTTTGACTCCATCCAAGAGGCAGAAATTCATTTTCAAAACCTTCTTGTACAATTGTATTTGGAGTAATGAAATTCAAATTCACCTCGACAGAATCAATATCAAAATTTCCATTAGCATCTGTAATTTTTAAAATTCCCAAATGATTTCCTGAAGTTGAAAATAAAACTGCTGGATTTCTTAAAGATGAATTTGCGGGACTACCGCTTGGAAAAGTCCATTCCCAAGTTGCACCTTGATGATTCAAGAAAGAATAATCTTCAAAGTAAAATGAATCAATTTCACATGTCACTTCTTTTTTTAAATTATCAACTGTGATTCTTGCAATTGGCAAACTTGGATTCTCAAATAAATTTCCTTCCCAAATTCCTTTACCATAAGTTGCAATTCTAATCTTTGAATCTCTATAAAAAGGACGTAAAATATTTACACTTGTAAAAGTTGGTAATCCAGAATTATCTATTTGCCAAGAATTTGTATTGTTTTTGTAATAAACTGCTTTTTCAGTTCCAACATAAATTCCACCATCTGTTCCAGCAATGTGCACAATTGACTGAATACTTTCGTTATTCAAGATCGAACTTGTGATGTTTTGCCAAGAATTTCCACCATCAGCAGAATGAAAAACCTTTGTACCATTGTTTCCACTTGGATATGCCAACCAAATTTCATTTTCATTGATCGGATTTAAAGTCAAAACAATTCTTCTGCTATTTCCAGCTGGAATAGTCAGTAAATTCCAAGTTTGACCAGCATCAATAGATTTCCAAAGTTTTCCAATATTTCCACTTTCAAGTTGTTGATTTAAATAAATTACATCTGGATTTGAAGAACTTATCTCAATGTATTTAACTTGTTCATTCACATTTGTACCAAATTCTTTTACTAAATTAAAACTCGATCCACCGTCAGAAGTTTTCCACAAAGAATTTTCTTTACCTATAAAAGCAATGTTGTAACAGTTAGGATGAAACTCCATTTCACTTGACTCTGCGGCAAAATATGTTTCATTCGGACTCATTCCAAAACCGAAACTTTGGATTGGATCAGCAACGGTTGTAGGTAAAATTTTTCCACTAATATCAGAAAAATAAGTTTTTTTATTGTTACCTGGATTCACATAACCAGTAGGCGCTTCTCCCCCACCAAGTTCTAAAAAAGTTCCTGCACCATAATTTTCATGATAGGCTAAATTTCCATTATGATAAAGTCCACCCACCAACACATCTTCATTCCAACCGCTACCAAAACCCCAAAAATCGGAACCATTTACACCATTCATTTTAAAATCCGGTTGCGTTGTCAAAAAATCTGTTGCTTTATAAATTCCTCCATCAGTTGTGAACCAATAATTTCCATTTATAAATCTAAAATCTTGATTGTCAACATGTAGATTTAATGGTCCGCCAATATAGCCAGAAACGCCAGAAAAAGTTGAAGCTCCATCAGTTGATTTCCAAATATTTAAACCTCCAACAATTACTTCATTTGCATTTGTTTGAGAACAAATAATTGCGCAATTGTAAAACCCTTGATGATAAGTCCAATCGGGTGAACCAATAGCTAAATTTGGATGCGTATCTGTGTAAGGCCCTCCAGTTGGAGAGTTTGGTAAAGTCCAGTTTTGTCCTCCGTCAATACTTTTATAAACTCCAATAAAACCATAATCATTTGCTTTTGCTTCACCAATTAAATGTACATAAACACGATTTGGGTCAGCAAGGGTAACTGCAATTCTTCCTCCTCCATCAGTTCTAGCTGCATCTGTGGAATTGTACCAACCAGCATTTTGAACATTCCATGTTACTCCTGAATCTGTTGATATTAAAAATTCACAGCGAATTACAGAAGGATTATTTTTTAAGCAATAAATGATAGTTGAATTGGCCGTATTCTCTTTCACATCATACGTTTTGCTAGTAAATATTTGATTCCACGTATTTCCACCATCTGTTGAACGGTACAATCCATTATCGGTTGCTGCATGAATTAATTGTAAATCAGTTGAATTTATCAAAATTTCATTTACACCTAAATTCCCATTTGACAAAGTTTGAGTCCAAGTTTGCCCACCATTAATTGAAAGATAAATACCTTTATTTGAGCCGATTAATACAATATTTTCGTCATTAGGATTTACTTCAACCGCATTTACACCACTTCCAAAATCATAATTCATTGAAGTTGAAGTCCAATTATTTCCTCCATCTATACTTTTATAAACCTCACCTGGCTCTGTTCCACAATACAAAACATTCATATTTCCAGCACATTGATCGATCGCATAAACATTTGTTTGTCCAGAACCTTGTTGATTTCCAGATTGGACGTTATAAATTGGTCCAACCAAAGACCAAGAAGTTGTTTTATTGTTTGATTGTTTTTTTAGATATGCTTTTTTGATAGAATTTGCTTCTTCGTCTGAAATTAAAACAACATCACCATTTTCATTTAATTGATTCAAAATAAGTCTTCTAAATCGCTTGTAATATTGAGTATGATACGATTTGACAAATTCATTTGAAGCAAAATAATTTTTATAAAGTGAATCGATTTCAACTAAATTCTGATTTTCACCATACATTTTTTGACACCAAAGCGGTAAATTATTTATTTCACTTTGTGAAGGTTTGTACATTTTTTGTGAAAAAATAAACGAGCTTGTAGATAGGCAAAGAATCAAAAAATACTTCATAATTTATTGTATTAAATTTAATATAACAGTTTTACATAGAAATTATCCGAAGTTCTATTTTAAACAATTTTTGTCATGGTTTTTAAACAAAAACACATGCCAAAAACAATTCATTTGTTAGTTTTTACGACGGATTGCATCCGTCGTTACAAACATTTGATACCTACGGCATCATGACGTAAACAATGAAATAACCATTGTTAAAGCTTAATTCACTTCAGTTCCGGAAGCATCTGGACAATTCGAAAACAAAAATAAGTTATTTTACTGAATCAATTTAGCAAAACAGTTTGTTTTAATGAACGATTATTGTATTCCTAAAAAATCAAAAATAAATCCTACATTTCACAAAATAATTCCTTACTTTGCAACGTTAATCAAGACAATGAAAATTCTTTTATATATTTCTTCGATATTCCTTTTAATTTCAAGTTTAAGTCTAAATTCTTGTAAAAAAGATACCTTTGCTTCCATCGGAAACCTTGAATTTTCTGTTGATACCTTGATATTTGATACTGTTTTCACAACTGTTGGTTCTACAACTCAGCAATTTAAGATTTATAATCCTGAAAATAAGATTCTAAAAATAGATGAAATTGAATTAATGGGAGGAACAAATTCTCCTTTTAGGATGAATGTTGACGGTTTAAAAGGAACAAAATTAACTGATATTGAAATTCCAGCTAAAGACAGCTTGTTTGTTTTTGTGGAGGTTACTTTAAGTGTCAATAATCAATCTTTGCCATTAATTGTGGAAGATTCAATTCGCTTCAAAACAAATGGAAAAAATCAATATGTAAATTTGGCCGTTTGGGGTCAAGATGCTTATTTTCACTACAAAGATTTGAATGAAGGAGTTTGGTTAGCGGATAAACCACACGTTGTTTTTGATTATGCCGCTGTTGATTCAGCAAAATCACTGACCATTCAAGCTGGAGCGCATATTCATTTTCACAAAAACAGTATTTTATTTGTTTACAAAGGAGAAATTCATGTCAATGGGACAAAAGACAATGAAGTAATTTTTGAAGGCGATCGATTAGAATCATTTTACGAAGATGTTGCTGGTCAATGGTACGGAATTTATCTTCAAGAAGCTTTGCCTTCGACCATAAATTATGCGATTATTAAAAATGGAACTGCAGGAATTCATACATTTAGTGCCAATCCTTCTAATCCAAGTTATACATTGGAAATTACAAATACCAAAATTTTAAATCATGCAAGTTACGGAGTTTTCTTGTATGCTGGATCTAAAATTAAGATGGAAAATTCTCTCTTAGCAAAAAATGTAAGAAATTCATTTTTTGTCCTTGAAGGAGGAAGTTTTAACATTAATCATTGCAATATTTTGGGTTATGGTGATTCAAAAGATCAAAATATTGCCTTTGCAGTTAAAAATTATTTCACGCAAGATGGAATAACAAATGTTGGTCAAGTTTTGGAAGGAAAGATATATAATTCTGTAATTTATGGTACGCAAGCTGACGAAATAGCATTTGACACTTTAAATCCAGAAAATCAAGTTACTTTAAATTTTGACATCAAAAATTGTTTGATTAAAAAAGAAACTATTTCAACAAACTCAATGTTTCAACAAATTTTCTGGAACACAAATCCAAGTTTTGATGATACAGAATTAAATGATTTTCACTTTCCAAATTCTTCAATTTTAAATGGAAATGCAGCACCAAGTATTCCTTCAATTATCTTAGATTTAGATGGAATTTCAAGATCGCTTTCAATTCCAGATATTGGTTGCTATGAACTTAATTAATTTTTAGATGTTTAATTATTACAGCTAAATTAATATATAAAACTATAAAATGAAAAAATCCAATTTACCTTTTATCCTCGCTTTATTATTGTTGCTTTCTGCATTCACGACAATAAATTCGATTAATTGGAAGATTTCAAAAGAATTTTCCATTAAATTTACTAGTGAATTTCCTACTGGAACTTTTTCAAACTTAGAAGGTGATATTCTTTTTGATGAAAACAATTTAACTGATTCAAAATTTGATTTAACAGTTGAAGTGAGTTCTATCAATACAGGAAATGGATTAGCAAACAAACATGCGATTGGTGATAAATGGTTTAATGCCAAAAAATATCCTAAAATTAAATTCGTTTCAACAAAAATCACCAAAGAAGATGGGAAATTTATCACAAAAGGAAATTTAACAATGCACGGAATAGAAAGGGAAATAAGCATTCCTTTAAAATTTGAAAAGAATAAATTTACTGGAACTTTTAAAGTTAACAGGTTAGATTATAAAATTGGAAAAAGCGGTGGAATTAATGACAAGGCTTCACATGAATTGAAAATTGACGTTTCAGTTCCTGTTTCAAAATAATTTAAACAAATTTTAACATAAAAAAAATATTATTTCACGGAATCTCAGCAGGAATTTTAGCCTCCCTTTTTGGGTCAATCTTTTTTACAATTTATCAAAATGGATTGGACACAAAATTTGATTCAATTATAAACTTAACATCAATTATTAGAGCAAGCTTTTTAGCGTGTTTAATTATGTCAAGCTCTTATTTGTTACTCGAAAAATTACAAAAAAAACAAGCCAAAAGGTGCTATTAATATTTTAATTGCAATCCTTTCATTTACAAGTGTTTTGAGAGATTCTGGAATGAATTCACCTTTAGAAATAGGATATCCAGTATTATTTCCAGGATTAATAGTTCCGTTGCACTTTTTCCCAAGATTTGTATTCTTTTGTTTTATTCCTTTCTTTGAAGGGAAAAATAAATATTGAAAAGTTACTGACGAAGTGTTAAAATATAGCCAATTGAAAAATTTGTTGGCTTGAAAAAAGTATTATTAAAATTTGAAAGTTCTAAAGCAATTTTATGTTTTCTTCCAAAAATAAAACCGTAAGAATTTCCGAATTTACTTATTTTTGATTCTGTAATTTCTGCTCCTGTTAGTGAAGCGAATACAAAATCAGAAGCATATAGGAAACGAGGAGTTAAAAAGATAACAAAATTATCTTTAGGATGAAAAGATAAAAATAAAGGAATTGAAAGATAATGATTTATATCACCAATTAAAATTGGCATAAAACTAAACCCCAATTCAAAACCAATACTGCTTGCAAATCTTGACTCAATATTTCCCAGAAATTGATACTTAACACTTGCTCCAATTACTAAAGATTGATCAATATTAGCTCCGAAATCTATCTTATCTGTTGCACCATAACGAATTTTCAATCCGAAAGATGGTTTGTAATCAAAAATACCATCTTCACCAAAAGTGGAAATTTGAGAATATTCACCCATTGTGCCTACAATTGAACCTTCAATTTTTTCTTTTCCTAATGTTTTCCCTGATTGCACAGAAGAAAGTGAAAGACAGCTTATTAAATTTAAGGAAAGAAGAACAAGAATACAATAGAATAATATTTTAGATTTCATACCTTTCAAAATTAATTATTTGTATCACAACTCATAACTATTTCAACCCAGCTCATCAAGCATCGTTCTCATCAACAAGTTTGCCTGTTTAGGGTCAGCTTTTCCTCCAGAAACTTTCATTAATTTACCCATAAAAAGTCCAAGTAATTGTTTTTCTCCACCAACATATCTTGCGATTTCAGCTGGATTTTCAGCAATAACTTGAGAAATATATGTTTTCAAACTATTTTCATCAGATTCTTGAATCAAGTTTAATCTTGAAGCAATTTCTAATGGTTTTTCCGTTGGATTGATAATTAATTCAGGAAAAATACGTTGATTTGCAATGGAAGTAGAAATTTTTCCAGCATCAATTAAAGCAATTAATTCTGCCAAAGTTTTTGGTGTAAGTGGAAAATCTTCAATTTCTAAACCATTTTGATTTAAATAAGATTTCACTTCGCCCATCATAATATTTGCCGCAGTTTTATAGTTTGAAGTTTCTTTAATTAAATCTTCAAAATAAAGCGCAATGTATTTGTTATCAGTCAAATTGTAAGCGTCATACTTTGATAAGCCTAAGACATTTGTATATTTTTCAAATAAATCTTTCGGCAAAGCAGGCATTTCAGCTTTTATAAGTTCAATTTGTGATTTTGTAACAACAATAGGTTGTAAATCTGGCTCAGGGAAAAAACGGTAATCATTCGCTGCTTCTTTCGAACGCATTGACATTGTTGTTCCTTTTAAAGCGTCAAAACCTCTTGTTTCTTGTGTTAAAGGCTCACCGTTTTCAAGCGCATTGATTTGTCTGTCAATTTCAAATTCAATTGCACGTTGAACGTTTTTAATTGAATTCATGTTTTTCACTTCGACTTTTGTACCAAAAGTATCAGATCCATTTAACATGACAGAAATATTTGCATCGCAACGCATGGAACCTTCTTCCATGTTTCCATCACAAATTTCTAGGTAACGCAATAATTTTCTAACTTCAGTTAAATAATTATATGCTTCTTGTGAAGAACGTAAATCTGGTTCAGAAACAATTTCTAAAAGTGGAACTCCAGCACGATTTAAATCAACCAAAGTATCAAAAACATCAACATCGTGAATGCTTTTTCCAGCATCCTCTTCCATGTGAATTCGAGTTAGTCCAATTTTTTTGAAACCGTCATCTTCCGTTTTTATTTCAATAAAACCACCAGTACAAATCGGCGTTTTATCTTGCGTAATTTGATATCCTTTCGGTAAATCTGGGTAAAAATAATTTTTTCGAGCAAAATACTGATTTTCAGCAATATCAGCAGAACAAGCTAGTCCTAACTTTATTGCAAATTCAATCGTTTTTTTATTCATCACTGGTAAAGTTCCTGGATGACCTAAAGAAATAACACTAACATTCGTATTTGGCAAAGCACCAAACTCGTTAACATCATTGGAATAAGCTTTTGATTTAGTCAACATTTGTGCATGCACTTCTAAACCAATTACTACTTCGTATTTTTTTCTCACGCTTTTTTGAGTTATGAGTTTTGAGTTATAAGTTATGAGCGTCCATTCAACCCTCATAACTCATAATTCATAACTATTTTACAGTCTTGAAATTAATTCTTTCATAATAAGAGTCATTTTTGGCTCTTGAACTTCCGCAACTCTTTGAACATCTTCGTGAGTTGTTTCCATTATTCTTCCTGGTACACCCAAATCAGTGATGATTGAAATTGCGAAACAAGGCATATTCATGTGGCGAGCAACAATAACTTCTGGCACAGTTGACATTCCAACAGCATCAGCTCCAATAGCACGAACATATCCGTATTCAGCTGGAGTTTCCAAAGTTGGACCAGTTAAACCACAGTAAGTTCCAGTTGAAACTTTGATGTTATTTTCAGCAGCGATTGTTTTTGCTAAAGCAATCATTCCGTGATCGTAAGGTTTACTCATATCTGGGAAACGCGTTCCTAATTCGTCGATATTTTTTCCAATTAATGGATGTGCTGGAAATAAATTGATGTGATCATCTTGAATCATTATTTCTCCGATTTCAAAATCTGGATTCACACCTCCAGAAGCATTACTTACAAATAAATGAGTAACTCCCATTAATTTCATAACACGCACTGGGAAAGTAACTTCTTTCATGTCGTAACCTTCATAAAAATGAAAACGACCTGCCATTGCCATTACTTGTTTTCCACCTAATTTTCCAAAAATTAATTTTCCAGAATGTCCAATCACTGTAGAAACAGGGAAATTTGGAATGTCTTTGTAATGAATTTCATCAATAATTTCAATTTCGTTTACCAATCCACCAAGACCAGTTCCTAAAATGATCCCAATAGTTGGTTCAACAGTAGTTTTGCTTTTTAAGAAAGCAACAGATTCATTAAATTTTTCTAACATACGTTTTTATTTTTTCTAAAAATTCTATTTCTCGATCGATTTCAATCGAAATTTGTTGGAAATACCAAGGTTTTTCAGATGTGATTTGAGAAAATTCAGGCGCAACTAACCTCATATAATCTTTTTCACTTGTAACGATGATTTTTTTATCAACTGCAAAAGTATCAAATTTTTTGTTAATTTTCAAGACATCTTCTACAGAAAAATTATGATGGTCTGAAAACCGCATTGTTTCAACTTC
>CAMBRH010000044.1 GCA_945870115.1 Chitinophaga pinensis
AAAAATGGTGCTTTTAATTTTTCTAAATCTTTTTTAGTATGTACTTTTGTATCTAGTAAATCTTTAACATAAATTAAAATTATTGGTAAAATAAACCCTATAAATAATGCAATTAAGAAAATAGTTCTTTTCTGGGAAGAAACTTTATTTCCATTGCCATAAGCTTCATTAATAACTTTTGCATTGGCTACAGTCACAGCTAAAGCAATAGCTGTCTCTTCTCTTTTTTGAAGTAAATATAAATATAATGACTCTTTAATTTGTTGCTGTCTTTCAATTGTTCTATATTCTCTTTCAAATTTCGGAATTGAAGCAATTTTCGCATCATTCTCATTGTCTTTTCTGTTATAAGCCTTTAATTTCAGGACTAAAGGAGTTTTTAAATTACTTAAACTTTCTTTGATACTTCTTTGTAATCCAGTTAGTTGTTCGTCTAAATTTATAACAACAGGATTTTTATCTCCAGCAGTTTTTGATAGTCTATTTTTTTCTAAAACTAATTGATTGTATTGTTCTGTTAATGTGTTTATGGAAGGGTCATTAATCCCAATATTTGAAGGGATTAATTGTTTGTCATTTTTCAAGGAAACAACGTAATCGTGCATGTATTCAGTCAGTTTTAGCTGCGTGTTTGTTTCTAGTATTTGTTTTTCATAATGTGATTCTGTTTCAAGGAATAAATCTGATTCAGAAACAACATTTAGCATTTTGTTTTTTGACTTAAAAATCTCAGCATCTGTTTCCACTAAAGATAATTCTTTGGAAATTAACTGCATACGTTCGTTTATGAATTCGGAAGTATTTTTTGCAACTTGATTTTTATCATAAATTGCATCTTCTGTGTGCTTTTTAATTAAGCAATTTAATATATCAGTAGCTTTTTCTTTATTAGTATCTCTAAGGCTTAGCTGAATCACATTTGAATTCGGATTTATGCTTTCAACATTTATGGAAGAAATATATTGATCAATAACAGCATTTAAAGGATTTATTACAACTCGAATGTTAGAACCGTTCCATAGTTTTCTATTTATTTGTGCAGGAGTTAAGACAAATTTGCCATAAGGTGTAGAAATCGTTTTTCCAAATTCATATTTACCAATAATTTTGCCTTCCAAATTAGAAATTTGAAACCATGACTCTGTAATTATTTTGATTCTGAATGATGCACTTTGCTCTGTGTCCCATTCTTCGTTTTCAATTGCACTAATAACTAATGGTGGATTTTTGTAATGTTCAACAGCGACAGGACCTTCTTCTGTTAAATACTGGATTCTTAAGTTTAATTCTTGCACAACTTTTCTTATAAGACCTCTTGATTTTAAAATTTCAATTTCATTATCAATATTATTACTAGAATTTAAAATATCTAAATCGTTGAAGGCAGAAATTTCAGAAAATGCACCATCCTTTTCATTGTCTTTTATTAAAATGGAAGCTGTAACTTCATAAAGTGAAACGTTATATCTAGATTTATAATATGCTATACTTACACAAATTAAAATTGATAAAACAAACCATTTCCAATAAGATTTATATTTGTCAAAAACATCCCTAAAATTTGTTTGATTCTCAAATTGGTTCTCGAATTGAAAATCAGTTATTTTTTCTTTTTCTGAGCTCATCTTTATCTTGTTAAAAGAATTGTTATGGTTGTTAAGACAAATGAAATGATTGATATTGTAACTGAAAAAAACGGACCTACCACTGAGGAATTAGTTTTTGAGCGATTTGGTTGAACATAAATCACATCATTTTGACACAAATAAAAAGCTTCAGAATTTAATGCTTGTTTGGAAGTTAAGTCGAGCCTAATTTCTTTCTTTTTCTCACCGTCTTCTCGAAGCACTAAAATATTTTTTCTAACAGCAGTGTTTGTTAAATCACCTGCAAATCCAAGTGCTTCCAGTATCGAAATTCTTTCATTCTCAACTTTGAAGGTTCCAGGTGATTTTACATCGCCTAATACAGTTATTGAAAAATTTTGAATTGAGATAGTGATTATTGCATCAGAAATATATTCTTTTAATTTTTCTGCCAATAAATCTTTAGCCTGATACTTTGTTAATCCTTCTAATTTAACTTTACCTAATACGGGAAATTCTATTTCACCCAGATGATTTATTAAATATGTTTTTTTTACTAAATTTTCAGAATTATTATTAGATCTGTTAGAATTTAAATCAAAATCTAATTGATTAAATGGTTTTACAGCCTCCAAATTTAATGAGGAAACTGAGATTGCCAATAAATCGTTTTTTTTTAAAACGAATGAATAAAAATTAGGAGAAATTGAATCCGATTGTGAACCTTCCGAGTTGTTAAAATAAACAAGTTTCTTTTGTGTTTTGCAAGAAGAAAAGCTTATAATTAAAACAAATAGTAAAAAGGAAGTATAATTTAACTTTTGAAAATTCATGTTTTTAGTTGAAATAATTATTCAAAAGTAAGAAAAAAAGTCTAAATAAAAAAACACGAATTGCTATGCACTTCTTTTTCCTTTGAAAATGATATTAATTAGCGCATAAACAAAATATTTACTGTCAGTTGTGTAGGGTTTTTTTGACTTTTCTTCTAAATATTGTCTTTCTGCTTTGATTACTTCTTCAAAGGAGGATTTATAATTTAAAGAAAGATATGGAGGAATGCAACCTGGCTTAAATTTGACTTTTAAGATTTTAAAATCTTCAGGTAAAATATTAAAATAACTTTCCGATGTAGGACGAACTCCCACCAATTTCATATTTCCTAATAGTAAGTTAATAATTTGGGGTAATTCATCTATCCAATATTTGCGCATCCACTTTCCCCAAGGTGTAATTCTGAAATCGTTTTTGAATTTTCCATTTTTTGAAAAGCCTTCCGAAGTCATTAAATAATCTTGAATAAATTCAGAGTATGGGTACATTGTTCTAAATTTATAAACTTTAATGAATTTACCATTTTTACCAATCCTATTCATTTTAAAAATTAAACCATAACTTGTTTTTTTTCGCTTTATCGTGTTATTTATTTTCTGTACCTTAAAATAGTTATAACCTTCCACTGCTTCAACTTTATCAATTTTAAAACCAGCATAAACTAATCTACCAAGAACTTCTGCTTTTGACATTAGCCTATTTCTTCCTTTTGTAAAGAAGAAGTAAACAGAATTGATATATTTTATTTTGGGAATTATTCGATTAAATAAAAAATGAACAATAAAAAATAAATGACTTAAAATAGGAATTTTATAAATAAATATTCGTGCGCGTCTTGCGGTGAAAGTTTCAAATTTCCCAATTAAAAACTCTCCTTCATTCAGGGAATTATAAATTTCTTTTAAATGAGTATTCAAATAAGAAATATCATTTATTTTCTTTTTAAAAAAAGTTATACTTTCAGTTTGATCTGCAAAAAAATGATCTACTTTTTGATAAATTAATGAATCTTCATTTTTATCCACACCGTGAAATTCGGAATGTGAATAAACAATATTTTCCAATAAAATATTAGTTGAGTTCATTGTTTTTTTTAGTTTTGGTTCAAAAGTTTATTCAAAAATACGTAATAATAGTTAATGTGTTTTTAACAATTAGACAAACACTTATTTTTAGCAAGTTGAAGGCTTTTTTTTTTAGTTTAAAAGAGTTTTTTATCTTAAAAATGGATAGAGTTATTATTCTTTAACTTGATTTCTTCTCCTAAATCTTCATAATTTATACCATCAAAATTACCTGAGCTCATCATTAATAATACTGTTTTGTTCGATAAATTATCATGTATAAAATTTAAAACTTCATCAGTTTTTTGAGAAATAGTAACGTCTTTACCAAAGCATTCTTTTACAAAATCAGTTGAAAGTACATCTAGTTTTTTGTGTTTTACAACTTCAGGATTGAAATAAACCAAAGCTTTATCAGCTTTTTCCATTGCATTTTCATAAAGAGGCAAGAAATTTTTATTCAAAGAAGAAAAAGTATGTAATTCCATACAAGCTATAACATTTCTATCTGGAAATTGTTCTTTTACAGCTTTAGTTGTTGCTTTTAATTTTGATGGCGAGTGTGCAAAATCTTTGAACATTACAAAATGTTCAGTTTCTACTATTTTTTGTAAGCGCTTGCCTGCACCTGTAAAATCTGACATTGAGTTTAAAAAATCACTTTCTGTAATGCCGATTTCTTTACAAATATTCATTGCACCCATTAAATTTTGTAAATTGTGTGCACCAAAAATTTTCAAGGAATATTTTGTTGCATTTACTTCTAAAATGGTACCGTTTTCAACATTTGTATAAGTTGGAGTAGAGTAGGGAATAGCACTCGTATCTGATGCGTATTTCTCACCTAATTTATTCACTTCAAAATCTTCAGTATTGTAAATCAAAGACCCATCTTTTTCAATTTTTTGACAGAAAACATCAAATTGTTCAATGTAATTTTCATAACTCGGAAAAACATTTATGTGATCCCATGCAATTCCGCTTAAAAGGGCAATATTTGGTTTGTATAAATGAAATTTTGGTCTTCTATCAATCGGAGAACTTAAATATTCATCTCCTTCAAGAATCATGATTTTTGCTTCATCTGTCAATTTTACCATACAATCGTAGCCATCAAGTTGCGCGCCCACCATGTAATCAACATCAATTTTTAATTTTGAAACTGCATGTAAAATCATGGAAGTGATGGTTGTTTTACCATGGCTACCACCAATCACCACTCTAATTTTATCTTTACTTTGCTCATATAAATATTCTGGATAAGAATATATTTTCAAGCCTAATTCTTTGGCTTTTAAAAGTTCTGGATTATCTTCTCTTGCGTGCATTCCAAGGATAACAGCATCAATTTTTGAATGGATATGATTTTCATTCCAACCTAAGGTTTGAGGTAGAATTCCTTGTTTTTCAAGGCGTGTTCTGGAGGGCTCAAAAATTTCGTCGTCTGAACCTGTAACATTTTCACCTTTTCTACTTAAAGCGATTGCTAAATTATGCATGGCGCTTCCACCAATTGCTATGAAATGAATGTTCATTTTACTTTTTTTTTGATTTTATTAAAATTGATGCTTCAAACATCAATGGAATTATTAGAAAGAATAATCCAACATGATTTATCCATTTGATGGTATCTAAAGGCATTTTGTTTTCAAAGGCAATAGGTGCAATTACAGCAAATAAACCGATGTAATAAATTCTATTCCAGGATGAAATTTGCTTGAAAAGGTTTTTTTTAATCATTTCTATAGCAATGTAACACAAGGCTAAAATCATGATGTAAACATTTATTTTTTGAGAGAAATCTTGATGAAAAACCCAAAAATAAAACAAGATTGAAAGTGAAATTAATAGACTAAGGGAAAGTAAAAAAACTTGTCGTTTAAAAGATTTATTATTTTGCATTTAAAAATTTTCAATAAAATTACATAAGATTTTAATAATATTCTAATATTTTATGAAATTTTACTAACAAAAAAACGCTCTTAACTAAAAATAAAAAATTTAATCAATTTCAATCAATAATTTTTTTTCAATTTTGCGTCTTGTGTTTCTTTTTGCCATACAAATTCTGAGGAAGCTTCTCCATTTTTTGAGAAGGTCAAACCGCTCAAAGATTGAGTTCTGATGTAAATTTGTCCAAATCCACTTTTTACAACTACTCTTCTAGTGACAACAGCGACTAATAAACCATCCTCATCATTTTGATTAAAAACTTCTTGTGAAACGCCTTCAGGGTATAGGGTTCCTAAGTCATTTGCTACTTTTTCATCGTATTTAATTTCTTTACTGGAAATTTTATTAAGCAAAACTTGTGCATTTGTTAAATTTTCTTTTTTTGCCAATTCCTCTTTGTTTTTTTGCGCTGTAATATCATTTGAAACATTTTGAACTCCTGAAATATTTTCGTCAACTTTTAAAGCAGTTTTAGTAGATTCTTTGGTAATTGATATTTGAGAATTTGTTGCACTTTCTTTTGTTTTTTGGCGTTGCTCATCATCGCTTAATGAATTTTCAGTATTTGCAATTATTGATTTTTTATCAATTAAATCTACCGCAGCAATTTTTTCATTTGAATTTGTTTTTTCTTTAACAGAAATTATGTCATTTTTCACAGTTGTCGAACTCAATTCATCTTGTTTTTTCAAATTTTTGACAACATTTGAATTAAATTCATCTCTTGATTTATCTTGAATTTTATGTCCTCCAGATTGTATTTCGTTTACATTTTCAGTTCTATTCTCATCTTGTTCCGCTGGAAGTTTATTTATATTTGTTTGTTTATTTGCCAAAATTTCATCTGAATTTAAACTTTTATCAACTGCTTTTGTGTTTTGATCTAAAACAGAAGTCGTTATTTTTTGTTCAACAGTTTTTAATTTTTCATCATTATTTCCTGCTGATTTAGCATCTTCGGTCGTTTTGGAAAGTCTAACTTTTTCTTCTCCCTCTAGTTTTACTGATAAATCTAAAATACTTGAGCTTTCATTGACTATACTTTCATCATCTACTTTGTTAATGTTCGCATTTGTTGCTTTAACTTGCTCTTCAATAATTTTTCGTGATTCAAAATCGTCGATTACTTTCTCATCAATTTTTTTTGATGTATTTCCTAAACTTTGTTGATTCTGAATGTTTTCGTCATAAGCAGTTTTTTCAGAATTAAGAGATTGATTGACGATTTTTTTATCGTAAACTATTACACTTTCGGTATTGTCTGTATAACCTACATCTGCTTTAGCATAAAGTACAGAATTTTCGCTGGTAATATTTTTTACTTGTTCCGTATTATTCAAGTTTTCATTGTACTTATCGTTTTGTGATTCTGCAGTTGTAGTTGAAATTGTTTTATCTACTGTTTGCACTTTATCCACAGTTACTTGACGGTTTTCATCACCTGTTTCATACTTCAAACTATTTTCTTTTTCAATTGTAGAAAGTTCATTTTTTGAACCTAAAAGTTTTTCTGTTTTTGCCTCCTGAGTTTCAGTATTTTTATCTTGAATTTTATCTTTTTTGTTTTTTAATTTTGCTTCTTTTTTACCCTTTCTGGTATTTTGAGCAGCTTGTAAAGCTTCATTCACTTTCTCTATGTCTTCTGTTGTTGGAACACCTAAATTTGGAAGAGGTCCAACTTGAACCGCAACTGGTGGATTTAAAATCGCTTCTATTTCTTTTAATTTATCTTTTGGATAAGAATCTGAAGAATTAAAAGTAATCGCTCTTTCGTATAGCTCTTTTGCTTTTTCATAATTCTTAACGTCAAATTTTTCGTCTGCTTTTTTGATTAAATTTTGATATTGTTTTGTAAATTCACCTTTTTCCTGTTCGTTTTTGATACATTTATCGTATTTCTTTTTTACTTCAACATCATTTTTAATGCTTAAAGCTTTTTCATAAATATTCTTAGCATCTAACCATTTTTCTGAATCATAAAGAGTATTTCCTTCTTTCACCAAGGCATTAAATTCTTGGTCTTCTTTGTTTTTTGATTCCGCATCAATTAACTTTATGGTTTCCTCTATTTTTAGAAGGGCCGTTTTGTCATTGTTTTTAGTTGCTAAGGCATTCTTATACTCTATAAGTGCTTGCGTATATTCTTTTTTATCAAATGCTGAATTCCCTTTTGTCATAAAGTCAGTGTAGATTTTTTCTATCTGACCATTATTCGCCTCTTTAATTTTTAATTCTTCTATTTCAGAAATTCTTTTTACCGGAAGTGTTTCACTTGGTTTTAAATTTTTTGCATCTGTAAAAAGGGAGATTGCTTTGTCATATTCTTTGGTTTTAGCAGCTGCCTCTGCCTCTTTTAATTTTGTGTTATAGGCATTTTCTTTGTCTAAATTTCCTTTTTTAGCATCTTCTTCCGCTTTGATTAAAGCATCTATTTCTTTTAATTTATCTTTTGGAACATTGTCAGTTGGATCAAGTTTAATAGCCCTGTTAAACATTTCTTTAGCTTTGTCCCAATTTTTTTCATCCATCGCTTTCTGGCCCGCAGAAATGATTTTATTATATTGAACTCGGGCTTGATCATTAGCTTCATCTTCAGATTTTTTCTGAGCAATTTTGGCTTTATCAACAGGTTCTTTCTCACTTGGCTTGATACTTCCTGCTAAATTGTATGACTCAATAGCTTCTTTGTATTTTCTTTCACTCAGAAAATCATCTCCTTTTTTTATCGCATCTGCATATTTTTTATCAGTTTCTGCTTGAGCTGAATTATTAAGTTTTTTTGTTTCTAATTCCTTTATTTTTGTAGCTGGTAAACTTTCGTTTGGTTTTAATTTTTGTGCTTCTTTATATTTTGCAATCGCTCCATCAATATTTGAATTTTCAAGAATTTTAGCTTCATCAATCACCTTATTGTAAGCTTGGTCTGCTCCCAATTTTGCATTTTCCTCAGCAATTTTTTTGTCAATTTCTTTTAATTTCGTTTCAATTTCTGTGTCTGCTTGGAAAGATTTTGCTTCTAAAAGTGTTTGTTTTGCATCTGACCATTTTTCTTGCTTCATCAAATCTAATCCTTTTGCTTTTAGTGCTTTGAATTTTTCTGCTTTTTCAGTTTCAGAATTATTTGCGGCAATTTTAGCATTAATTTCAGTAATTTTAGCAGTAGCTTCTGAATTTGTTTGATCCAAAGTTAAAACATCTTGGTATTTTTTCTTCGCATTTTCAAAATCATTTTTACCAAATAAAGTTGAACCTTCTTTTAGAAGTGCGCTTATTTTATCTGCTTTGTCTTTTGCTTTTTGAGCTTCTGCCTGATCTAAAAGTAATTTCTCAATCTTAGCAATGTTTTCAGCAGGTTTTGTCTGACTTGCATCAATTTTTTGTGCGTCTTGGTATTTTACTTTTGCTTCTGCTAATTTATTAGACGCCATTAAATCATCTGCAATTTTCATTGCAGCGTTGTACTTATCTGTTTTTTCTTTGTTTTTTGCAGCTTCTGCTTGGTCAGCAATTAATTTATCAATTTTAGCAATGTTCTCAGCAGGTTTCGTTTGACTTGCATCTATTTTCTGTGCATCTTGGTATTTTATTTTAGCTTCTGCCAATTTATTTGAAGCCATCAGATCGTCACCTGATTTCATTGCAGCGTTGTACTTATCTGTTTTTTCTTTGTTTTTTGCTGCTTCTGCTTGATCAGCAAGTAATTTATCAATTTTTGCAATGTTTTCAGCTGGTTTTGTCTGACTTGGATCTATTTTTTGTGCTTCTTGATATTTAACTTTCGCTTCTGCTAATTTATTTGCTGTAACTAAATCTTCTCCAGCTTTCATAGCAGTATTGTAATCTGCAATTTTTTTGTTTTTTTCAGCTTCGGCTTGATCAGCAATTAATTTTTCAATTTTAGCAATTGCTGCAGCAGGTTCAGTTTTTTCTGAATCAATTTTAGCAGCTTCTAAATATTTCGCTTTAGCTTCTGCATATTTTGCTGTTTTTACTAAAGCATCTCCTGCTTTCATAGCAGCTAGAAATTGTTCATTTTTTAGTTTATCTCCCGCTTGAGCTGCTAATTTTACATTAATATCTTCAATTTTTCCTTTTGGATAAGGTTTTGTTCCGTCTAAGGTTACTGCTTCCTGATATTTCGCTTTTGCCTCGGCTAATTTTCCATAAGCCAATAATTCGTCAGCTGCATTTACAACAGCCAAATATTTTTTTTCAGCTTCGGTTACTTCACTTGCAGCTTTAATTTTCAACTCTAAGTCAGCTAATTTTTTTGTTGCAATCGCATCATTTGGTTTTAATCTAAGTGCTTCCAGATACTGAGCTTTTGCATTTGTAAATTCTTTATCTTTTGTCAATAAATCTCCAGAAGCAATTGCAGTTTTATATTTATTTTCGTTTAATTCATCTTCTTTTTCTTTTTTAATGAAACCTTTGATGTCTTTTATTTGGTCTTTTACTTGTTGCTCGTCTTTAATTTTCAGAGCCTCTTCGTATTTTGTAATCGCTTCTGCATATTTTTTTTGTTGCTGTAAAGCATTAGCTGAAGCAATTAATTTTTGGTAATCTTCTTCTTTTTGTTTGGCTCCCAAATCTGCTTCTTGTACCTTTTTAAGCAACAAATCCATTTCCTTGATCTTAACTTTTGGTTCTTCTTCAGAAGGTTTTAGTAAGGAAGCTTCTTCGTATTTATCTAAAGCAAATTGGTAATTTTGTTTTTTCTCCCAATCTTTGGCTTTCGCCATTGCATCTTGGTATTTTGCATCGTTTTCACTTTCTTTAGCTGCAGCTTGTTTTAGAAGTTCATCAATTTTTTTCTTCATTTTCATTGCAATTGCTTCATCAAATGAAAGTGTAGCATTTCCTTCAAAATAAAGTTCTGTGAACGGATTTTTCTCAACGTGACTAAAATCAACTCCAGGAACTTCATCAAAAAGATTCACCTCCATGTCACGATTTACTGAACTTCCACCTTGAATTGCTTCTGCAGAAATACCTTTTGAATCAACATTAAAGAATCGTGAAACCTTGCCTGGTTTTGATAATTCAACTTTATATATTTTCCCTGAAGGAATGGTTATTTTCACAACACCATTTGTTGGAGTTACAACAGATTTTATGATGTTTGCACCATCGTAAACATCAACTGTTACACCAGCAAGTTTCTTTCCGCTTGTATAATCAGCAGTTTTAATATCTAAAATAACATTAACTTGAGAAAAGCCAATGAAGGAAACGAAGACAAATGCTAAAATTGTAAAAATACTTTTCATAATCTATTTCTTTAAACGCTTGTTTGTACAACTAGTTACAGATTTCGTTTAAAATTTTATTAAATTTCTACAAAAATAAGAAAAAAAAACATTTTTTACATCGATTTCTTAGTCAGAACTTTCACGCTAAGTTATTTAGTTTGATTTGTTGGATTAATGATTGAAAAAAAATCTCACAAAAGCGCAAAAGACGCAAAGTTCGCAAGGACGCAAAGGATTGATTTAAAGTTTAGAATAAATTTAATGGAAAACAAAATTCATTATTCATTACTCAACATTCATTACTCAACATTCATAACTCATAACTCATAACTGAGTTTCACTTGCGCATGTCCATTTTTCACAAAATTCAATTGTTTTGCGGCTTTCAAACTTAAATCGATTAAACTTCCAGATTTTTGGCTCAATCGATCGTTTATTTTAACTACAACTGTCGAATCATTTTTAAGATTTGTGACGGTAACTAAAGTTCCGAATTTTAAATTTTTATGTGCTCCTGTCAATAAATCTTGTTTGAAAATTTCTCCCGAAGAAGTGCGTCTTCCCTCAAATTTATTGGCATAATAACTTGCTTTTCCTGTTTTTGAATATTCTGATTTTATAGAAAAACTCATTAAGGCCAAAAGCAAGAAAATGATGTATAACTTATTCATAAATTTAACTTTGTGAATGCTAATTTACGGTATTTGATTCGTTAAATGGAAAAATTAGGAGGTTTTTAACAAAAAAATGTGTTGAAAAATTCATTTCTTTTTTCTGAAATGCGTAATTTGACTTTTATTTTTAAATCTATATTGTGCTTAATTCGATTAAAGTCTTACGTCTTATGTCTTTGAATCTTTTGTCTATTTCTTTACAATTTCTCCCTTTTTATCAACAAATATCCAATTATCGCTTTCGCATAATTCATATTCATAAAGCATTCTTTTTTTACATTCAAAGCTAGCTTTAGAAACGCCATTTTCAAAAGGTTCAGAGCAAGCAAATTTTGGTTTTATGACAACTTTTCCTGTTTTTTCGTCAGCAAAACCAACTTTTCCATTTTCTGTAATGCGAAAAAGTCCTTCGGAAGGATAATCAGGACCATTGTCAAAAGGAAAAACGGTGTACATTACTTTTTCGTCTCTGTCAATTGCCACAAATTTGTTTGCTTTCACAACAATTGCGTAGGTTTTGAAAGTATCGCTAAAGCAATGATCGTATTTTTTTGCAGGAATAATTATTTCTCCTGCTTCATTTTTAAATCCCCATTTGTCGGTTTTTTCATCAGAAAATGGAAGCAAAAATGAATCTTCTTTATTTACTAAATCACTTGATTTTTCAGCACAACTTGAAATCATTATTAAAAGTAATAATGGAAAAAATAGGGTTTGAATTTTAAAATTTTTCATAGATTTTTTTAAACAAATATACTAAATAAATCATTTTATTCAAGTATATTTTTGGTATTCAATCACTTTCTAAGTTTTCTAAGCTTCTAAAAGGATTAAGATCGATAAGTTTTCATTAATTATTTTTCTTCACTAAAAACTCAATATTTTTGTATTTTTGTCATCCAATTTAAAATTCAATGACAGCAATTTCTTTTATTCAATCGAATTCAACTTTAAACGAAAAATCCATTCAAAATACTTTGGCTTTATTGGCTGAAGGTTCTACAATTCCTTTTATTTCGCGCTACAGAAAAGATATGACTGGCGGAATTGACGAAGTTGAAGTGACACAAATTCGTGATTTAAATAAAAAGTTTGAAGATACACTTGCTCGTCAGCAAACAATTTTGAAATCGATTGAAGAGCAGGGTAAATTAAACGAAGAATTAAAGTCCAAAATTGAAAATTGCTTTGATTCCAATGTTTTGGAAGATATTTATTTGCCATTCAAAGTTAAAAAATTAACGCGTGGAGAAAAAGCAAAAAAGCTTGGTTTAGAACCGCTTGCAAAAATGATAATTTCACAACGTGGTGGAAATCCATTTCAAATGGCTGAACGTTTTGTGAAAGGCGATGTGATTGACGAAGAAATGGCTTTGGCTGGAGCGAAAGATATCATTGCTGAATTCATGAATGAAAATGCGATTTTTCGAGGGAAATTAAGAACAACTTTTCAACGAAAATCAATTTTGACTTCAAAAATAATGAAAGGTAAAAAAGAAGAAGGCGATAAATACAAAGATTTTTTCGAATTTACCGAACCACTTTATAAAATTCCATCTCACCGTTTTTTAGCGCTTTATCGTGGAGAAAGAGAAGGAATTTTAAGTTTAAAAGTTCAGCCAGAAAAAGAGCAAGTTTTGGAAATGATGGAACGCTTTTTTGTGAAATCTGACGATGAATGTGGCGAATTTGTGAGCGATACGTGCAAAGATGCTTACACACGTTTACTTTGCCCTTCTTTGGAAAATGAAACAATTAATGAAGCAAAAGAGAAAGCTGATATCGAAGCAATAAAAGTTTTTTCAACGAATTTAAAACAATTACTTTTGGCTCCACCTTTGGGTGCAAAACGAATTTTAGCAATCGATCCAGGGTTCAAATCTGGATGTAAAGTTGTTTGTTTGGACGAGCAAGGAAATTTACTTCACAATACAAATATTTATCCGCATCCTCCACAGAATGAGCGTTCTAAAGCTTCAGCTAAAATTGCTCAATTGGTGCAAATGTATAAAATTGATGCAATTGCAGTTGGAGATGGAACAGCTGGTAGAGAAACAGAATATTTTATCAAACACACAAAATTTGATCGAGATTTAGAAGTTTATCCAGTGCGTGAAGATGGAGCTTCAATTTATTCTGCAAGTCCAATTGCAAGAAAAGAATTTCCAGATTTTGATGTCACAGTTCGTGGTTCAGTTTCAATTGGTCGCAGGTTGATGGATCCGCTTTCTGAGTTGGTGAAAATTGACCCTAAGTCAGTAGGAGTAGGGCAGTACCAACACGAAGTGAATCAAAATAACTTAAAAAATGCCTTGGACGATGTGGTTGTTTCGGCTGTGAATAGCGTTGGAGTAGATTTGAACATCGCTTCGCCTTATTTATTGAGTTATGTTTCTGGTTTGTCGATGGCAACTGCTGAAAATATTATTGCTTATCGTCAAGAAAAAGGCGCATTTTCATCCAGAGAAGATTTGAAAAACGTAAAACGTTTGGGTTCAAAAGCTTACGAACAAAGTGCAGGATTTTTGAGAATTAGAAATGGAGAAAATCCTTTAGATAATTCAGCTGTTCACCCAGAATCGTATAAATTTGTAGAAAAAATCGCCAAACAATTAAAACTTAAAGTTCCAGAATTACTTGGAAATGAAACTGTTTTAAAAGAATTAAAACACCAAGATTTTTCAGAAATAGATTCCTTTACTTTTCAAGATATCATTGCTGAGTTGAGAAAACCGGGGCGTGATCCACGTAAAAAAGCTAAAATTTTGGAATTTAGAGAATCGATCAAAACAATTTCAGATTTAATTGTTGGAATGAAATTACCAGGAATCGTGACAAATGTTACTGCTTTTGGCGCTTTCGTAAACGTTGGAATTAAAGAACAAGGATTAATTCATAAATCTCAATTAGCGAATATTTTTGTGGAAGATCCATCGCAATTTATTTCCCTCAACGAACATGTTGAAGTAGAAGTTTTGGAAGTCGATGTGGAAAGAAAAAGAGTAGGATTGAGGAGGATTTTGGATTAGTCCAATTTATTACAATTTTACCAAAATAATTTAAGAAAAATCCCAAGAGTAAAAATGAGACAAATTTTTTCTTACTTTTGAAATCTCAATAAATGAAAAACAACACCAATGAAAAAAGTTTTAATTGCCAATCGTGGAGAAATAGCTAGAAGAGTTATTCGTACTTTAAAATTAATGGGAATAAAAAGTGTTGCCGTTTATTCTGACGCCGATGCCAATGCGCCTCATGTTTTTGAAGCAGATGAAGCAGTTTATTTGGGTAAATCTCCTTCCTCGGAAAGTTATTTACGACAAGATGAAATTTTACGTTATTGCAAAGAATTAGGTGTTGACGGAATTCATCCTGGATATGGATTTTTATCTGAAAATGCTGGTTTTGCCGAAAAAGTAAAAGCTGCTGGAATTACATTTATCGGACCTTCTCCAGAAGCGATGAATTTAATGGGAGATAAATTATCAGCAAAACAAGCTGTAAAAGAATACGATGTTCCTTTAGTTCCAGGAATCGATAGAGCAATTACGGATGTAAACGAAGCTTTGGAAATTGCCAAAATGGTTGGTTTTCCAGTTTTGATAAAAGCTTCCGCTGGAGGTGGTGGAAAAGGAATGCGTTTGGTTGAAAATTTAGAAGAATTACCAGAACAAATGCGCATGGCTCAAAGTGAAGCTCGTTCTTCTTTTGGCGATGATGCTTGTTTTATAGAGAAATTTGTCACAAAACCACGTCACGTTGAAATTCAAGTTTTCGCAGATTCTCACGGAAATTATGTTTATTTATTTGAAAGAGAATGTTCTATTCAAAGACGTCACCAAAAAGTGATCGAAGAAGCTCCAAGTGCCGTTTTAACTCCAGAATTAAGAAAAAAAATGGGAGAATCTGCAGTTGCAGTTTGTAAGGCTTGTAATTACGAAGGTGCCGGAACAGTTGAGTTTTTGCTTGATGGTGATTTGAATTTCTACTTTTTGGAAATGAATACGCGTTTGCAGGTTGAACATCCTGTTACAGAAGAAATTACAGGTTTAGACTTAGTAGAATGGCAAATTCGAGTTGCTCGAGGAGAAAAACTTCCAAAATTACAAGACGAATTAAAAATAAATGGTCACGCAATAGAAGTGCGCGTTTATGCAGAAGATGCCTTAAACGGTTTCACGCCAGATATTGGAACTTTATTGCGATATCGTGTTCCTTATGGTGAAAATATCCGTGTTGACGATGCTTTTGAAGAGGGAATGGAAATTCCAATTTTTTACGATCCAATGATTGCAAAATTATGTGTTTGGGGAGAAACGAGAGAAATTGCCATTGAAAATACAATAAAAGCAATTGATGAGTATCAAATTTCAGGTTTAAAAACAACTTTGGATTTTGGTAAATTTGTGATGAAACACGAAGCTTTTCGCTCAGGAGATTTTGATACAAATTTTGTGAAACAATATTTTTCTGATCCTAAAATTATTAATTCTGCGATGGAAGAAGAAAAAACAGCTTTACTTTCTTCAGTAGATCAAATTTGGAATCAAATCGAATTAAAT
>CAMBRH010000045.1 GCA_945870115.1 Chitinophaga pinensis
AGGGTTAAATTTAAAAACTCCATTTTTGTATTTTATCCACCAAACTTGATTGTTTTCAGGTATAATATCTTCTAAATATAGTTCTTCATTTTCCTTAAAACCTTTAGGGGTAATTCTTTTTATTTTTCCATTTTCACTCAACTTATACAAGCCGTAATAAGCAGAAAAATAGATGTTTTCACCATCTGATGATATTCCTAGGATTTCAGAAGAATTTTCATAAATATTTCCACTATTTTTTGGCTCTAAATGATCAATATGTTGTTTGAACTTCCAGTTTTTATCAAATACATACAAGCCGTCAAACCATCTTTTTGCGACAAAAAAATTATTTTTGTCCTGAAAGATACTAGTAACTGCTTTTTGAAAATTATTTTTTTGTTGATTTGAAATCAATATAGGTATGATTTTATAGAAACTTTTTTTTGAATTAATGAATTTTAATCCAAATTCAGTTGCCAACCAGAGATTTCCTTGTTTATCTTGCAATGCATCATAAACGCGAAATCGACCTTCCTTGTCCTCGTACATTTTGGATTTAAGTGTTTCCTCATCGATTAACAAAAGAGATACATCGCCTAATACAAGCACATAATTTTTACCTTGATAACTCCAATTTGAAAAACCTAACGCTACATATCCATCTTTAAAAACTGTTTCAACTCTGTCTAATTTTTTTGTTTTGGGATTAAAAATAAAAACGCCATTTCCCCAAGTCGATACCCAAAGTCTATTTTTACTGTCGAAATAAAGATTTGTAAAGCCTCTACCTGCTTTATTTTTAAAACTATATTTTTGTGTGATTTTTCGTGTTTTCTTATCAATTTTTACTAAATAATCGTTTCCCCATGACCAGATATTACCTTTTTTGTCAAAAATAAATTGGTTATACTTATTAAAATCGTTTTTCCCTTTGCCTATTGCTTTTAATATTGGCTTTTCGCGATTTACCTTATCGGGCAATAAATAATAATTATCTGCCATTTTTAACATTGCTTTTTGTTTCTCGGAATAAACATACCCGCCCTGTTTTCCGCCGCTATAAAAAGATTCATTAAGTGTATTAAAGTAAAAAAGTTGTTCAAAGGAACCAAGCCACATTCCGCCATTTTTAAGTGGGAGTAAGTTGTATATATTACCCAGTCTTATAATACCTTTTCCCTTGAAATATGATGTAAATGATTTAAATCTTGTTCCATCGTATCTAGAAATTCCATTTTTCGTTCCTATCCAGATAATTCCATTTTTGTCTTGTGCGAGTTTATTACAATATTGATCCGCCAAACCGTCATGATCTGTAAAGGTTTGAAATTCAATTTCAGGAAAAGTTTGAGCTTTTACATAAAATAAATTTGTTAAAATAAAAATGATAAAAAATGACTTCAAGGGAAAGTAATTTTAGAAAATAATTAAACAAAGCTAACTATAAGTACACTTATATTCTAAATAAATGTTTTAATTCACGGTTTTCTTTGTTTAACTGCTTTAAAATTATAATTAACTAAATTTTCCTACTCTGTATTTTATAAAAAAAACGAAATTTAGAACAGTGATTGCAATTTAAATTTAGCAGATGAAATAATAAAAAGAATCAAATGCAGACTTATCGATATAAAATTTAGCGCTGATTTGACAGAATTAAAGTTTTGATAAAAATTTTAACTACACAAAAATGGAAGTATACGTTTAAAAAAAGACAAAAGAAAAACATTCTTTAGAAGATCTAAAAAACGTTGTATAAAATAAAGATAGTATTAACTCAACTCACTTTAAATTTACAGTATTTAATCACCGAGCCTCTTGAGACAAATAAATTTTCATAATGCGTTTTTATGTGAAAAATATCTTTAGTTGTTTGATCTAAATTTTGATCCATTTCTGAATATAAATCCCAAGTTGACTCTAATAATTCGTAGTTATTTTCAGCGATTTGTTCCAAAGTTGATTCAAAAAGAACATCACTATCCGTTTTTAAATGAATTATTCCCCCCGTTTTAAGAATTTGACGGTATCTTTCTATAAAATATTTTGAAGTTAAGCGTTTATTTGGTTTTATCGGCTGCGGATCTGAAAATGTTAACCAAATTTCATCCACTTCATCTTTAGCAAAAAAGCTACTGATAAAATCAATTTTAGTTCTTAAAAATGCCACATTTGAATATTCTTTTTCGACAGCTTCTTTTGCTCCAACCCAAATTCTAGCTCCTTTAATATCAACTCCAATGAAATTTTTAGTTGGAAAATGTTGAGATAATCCGATTGAATATTCACCTTTTCCGCAACCCAATTCTAAAACTATTGGATTTTCATTTTTAAAATGATCTTTATTCCACTTTCCTTTTAAAGGAAAATTCTCCAAAGTAATTGCATCCATTGTTGGTTCGAAACAATTCGACCAATCTTTCATTTCACTGAATCTTCTAAGTTTATTCTTTGCCATAAATCGGTCGCAAAGATAAGGATTTTATATTTAAACAAAAAAGTCAATTTTTTTGACTTACTTGGTTATAATGACCACATAGTTCATATAGTTCACATAGTTTTTTTATGTAATTGGCTTTTTCAATCTAGGGCATCTATGTTTTCTATATTGACTATGTGGTTTTTTTATTTTTGTTTACTTCATTTTTTTTTCTACTTTTAGATTCTAAATGAATGTTACAGAGGTAAAAAATAAAACAGTTTTATATGCCGCCTTAGATTGGGGTTTTGGTCATGTGACACGATCGATAGGAATTATTCGTGAATTAATTGAGCACCAAAATAATGTAATTATTGCCTGTAATTCTGAACAAGAAGATCTATTTAAAAGTTATTTTCCGGATTTAAAGTTTGAATTTTTAGAAGGTTATAATTTTCAGTTTTCAGGTTCTGGAAATTGGTCATTTGATTTATGGAAACAAAGAAAGTCTTTTTTCAGCACGATTAAATCTGAAAATGAATTTGTCGCTAAATATTGTGAAGAAAATAAAATTGATTTCATAATTTCTGATCATCGCTACGGTTTTTATTCTTTGAATATTCCCTCCGTTTTTATAACACATCAATTGCATTTACCTCTTTCAAGATTATATTTTTTTGTGCAAAATTGGCATGAAAAGCAATTGAGAAAATTTAATTTATTATGGATTTTAGACGATGAAAATTCAAGTTTAGCAGGAAAATTAAGCAATATAATCAAATATAAAAATATAAAATATATTGGATTAAAATCTCGTTTTGAAACGAATTTAAATCTTGACATAAAGTATGATTATTTGATTGTGATTTCTGGTCCAAAACCTTATTCTGAGCAATTTTTAGAAGAAGTAAAACTAAAAATAGATTTTAGTAATAAAAAAGTGGCTGTTTTACATCCAACTTCTGTTCTATTAGAAAAGAATGCAAATTTCGATTTTTACCCTGCAACTAATTTAAAGGAAAATGACATGTTGTTTTATGAAAGTGAAACCATTATTTCCCGCTCGGGATATTCGACTTTGATGGATTTAAAATTTTTGAATAAAAAAGCAATTTTATTTCCAACAACAGGACAAAAAGAACAAGAATACTTGCATGAGCTATGGAATAAAAACAAGATATCTAAAGTTAATTAATCAAATAGTGCAAATGCACTATTTAGTAACTTAAAAATAGTTTTTAAATTTGTAGAAAAAACTTAGAGATGAAAATAAAAATTGGTTTATTCGCACTTTTTGGATTTATGGTAAATCTAAATTTAATTGCTCAAAACTCTCAGATTGATACAGCTTTTTGTAGATTTATGAATGAGTTTGTCATTTTTTCTGCAACACAAAATAATACGAAAGATTTAGATTTGGCAGAAATGGGCTTAGATACTTTGTTGCATGAAGGGGAAACAGAAGATGATTTGGATTTTATTATTAGGACTACCAGGGCTAGAATCTCAAGATTGGTCTACCGGAACATGGATGTTTATAAAGTGGTAAATCAAATTTACCCTCAAAATGATGCACATATAATTCATGATAAAATCAAGAATATTGCATATTACAGAGAATCTTTTAAATCCCAAGATGAATCAGGTTTTTCTAATAATTATGGTGAAATAAAACAGCAATTGCTGCAATTATTGAGGGCTTGTTCTTCTTGTTCAAAAAACAGCTTAGTTGAAGAAGAATTTAATACAGCAAATTACATTCCTAAAGGTGCAGAGTATTTTTACGAAGATTTGACAGTTTATGTTTTTAAAGTCAAAAATTATGAGTCTGATTTCCGTATTGTTTTAAATACAAATACTTCTCCTTCAACTCCTCATTTGTATTTATACTTAATTCAAAAGGACTTTATAAAAGAAATTGTCACAAAATGAAAAACAAAATTATCATCCTATTTACACTTTTATTATTTTCTTCGTGTTCTAAATTAACTGAAACGGGTCAAGCGAGTAGTAAAATATTCAAAGGTTCTGCTGAATGGAATATTGATTATATGGAAATCAATGAATTAAATCATAATGATCAAAAGTTAATGAAAACGAATGTTTACGAAAATGCTGGTGTACTAAAATTTAATAAAAATGAAAATTTTAAAGAAGATGAATATCATTTTCTTGATTTTAATGCTGAATTGGCGTGTTCAAATCACATTTTTACCCCGCCAAGTCAATTGAAATGTTATGTTTTGACAAACACCGTTTATATCTACATGAGTGCTGATTTAACGTATTTACCTTTTGAAATTATCAAGTTGACAAAAGATGAAATGATATTATACAACGAAATCAATGATTTCTCGGGAAATGTCGGAATTGATAATACACTTTATTTAAAATGTTCAAGGAAATGAAAAGATCGGGTTTTTTAATCGTTACGTGTATTTTGTTTTTCATAGTTTCATGTACAAAAACACATTCGGAGCATGGAATAAAAAAATGGGAAGGAACTTGGAAAATTGATTTGTATTTACTGGACGAAAATGTTCAAGAAAAATTTTTTTCTGCAAGTGAATATAAATCGGCTAAACTGTCAGTTGCAGATTATGGACTTATGTCAATAGATAAAGATTTAAACGGTAAGTTGACATTGGATGGAAAAGAGTCAACATTTTATTTGTACTATAACAATGATATTTTTTTCAATTTAAAAAATTGGCGAACACTTGATGGTGCCAAAATTTGGGAGATAGGAACTGACTTTTACTTCATTATAAAAGATAAAAAAGGTAAAGAACGATTTTTAGAAATTTCTGATGTTTTCAGTGAAATTTTTCCACTACAAGAAGGTTCAAGAAAAATGTATTTAAAATTGACAAAAATTTGATTATGAAAAACATTTTGGTATTTGCTTTTATTTTTTCTATTTCTGAGTCTTTTTCGCAGAAATTTGTAATGCATTTCGGTCCATCTGTTGGTTTTTGTGCGAGCAGAGGTTTGAATAAAGTAGTAGATAACAGTAATACTTTTTCAAATGTATTGGAACCAATGAAACATATGAAAACCTTTAAAGGTTGGTATGTTACTGTCGGTGCAGAAAGTGGTTCTCAAGAACAAGCTTTTGGTGTTTCTATTGGTTTTGCCTTTCAGAAAACAAATTTGATGTATGCAAAATTACTTGTTGATGGTAAAGAAAAATATTTTGCTATTCAACCTCGTTTGTTTAATATAATGCCTTTTAAAATACATTTTCGTTCTAATAAAAAACTACCTTATTTTTTTGGGCTTAGTATTTTTGATATTGCTCGTTTTACTGTTGAGAAAAGAGAAGGTAGTTTTGAAGATATTCAAATAAAATCTGGTTATCGAGTAGTAAAACCGCTTGCTTTAGGTTCGTGGTTTGGAGGTTTAGAATTCGGATTTACTTTTCCATTTGTAGATTTGGTTTTTCATGCAAAAAATACCGCTATTGGAGCATTTGATCATGATTTAGGAATAAATATGGGGCAAGACCCATTTGAAAGAAGGTCATATCGTTATGGAGAAATTGGTGTTGACTTAAGAATTCGACTTGGAGGATATTAAGCGAACTTAGCTTATTAATTTATTTCAAACTCAAAGCGCCTGAAGGACATTTTAGAACTTGTTCTTTGATTTTTTCCTTGGTATCATTTTCAGTTTGAATCCAAGGTTTTTCTTTTGGTTTGAAAACATTAGGTAAACCTTTCACGCAAACTGCTGAATGAGTGCATAATTTGTGATCCCAAATTATTGTTAGATCGTCTTTAGTATATTCTTTTTTCATTTTATCTGATTTTTTCTGAGGTAAATTTAGAAGTTTTTAATTTTATTACCAAGTTTTTCTCTAACACTTTCAAACCATTCATTTTTCAAAATACTTAGAACGATGCTTTCACGTCTATCTCCAAATTGGTCGAAACCATTATTTCTCAAAATTCCTTCCAAGATGCAGCCAATGCTTTTCATTGCAAGAATACTTTTTTTATTTCGGTTGTCTGCTCGAAATTCGACACGTTCAAAATTTAATGTTTCAAAAGCAAATTCTAACATTAAAAATTTACAATTTTTATTTAAACCTGTTCCATGAAATTCTTTTCCGAACCAAGTGTAACCAAGTTGAGTTGTTAATTGAGAATTTTGCACGTCATAAAAACGTGTGCAACCAGCGTATTTTTGCTTTTTTTTATCGAAAACAATAAATGGATATTCTCTTTCCTTTTCTCTGTTTTCTATCGCTTCATCGATGTAATTCTTCAAAGAATCTTCATCTTTAACAGAAACCAAAGAATAACGCCATAATTCAGGTTCATTAATAGCAAAATGGATTAATTTTTCTAAATCAGAAATTTCCAAAGGTCTTAAAAGAACGAAATCATTTTCAAGTACATATTCTTTTTTAAAATCCATAATCAATTTTTAGAATTTAATTCTTTACTATTTTTTGCTTTATCGTTTTACCTTTATTATTTAATTCAATAAAATAAATCCCTTTAGCTTTTCCATTTAAATCAACATTAAATGAGTTCTTATTAATTTTTTCTGAATAAATAATTTCTCCTAAAGTGTTTATTAATTTATATTCTTCAATTAGTGACTTATCAATCATTTCAATGTTAAATAAACTTGTTGATGGATTTGGAAAAATAGAAATATATTTTGAATCGCTTGAAATTAAATTTAATGAATTTACTAAGCCATTTTTTGCATTAATTTTTGAAAACCAAATATCAAGAGATCCGTCACGCGTATTAGCCCAGGCAGCAAAAATTGTGTCATTTTCAATTTCCATTCCCATAAAGTCGTTTCCGCTGGAATTTAAAATATTATTGTAATTGACCAAAGAGTCACTCAATTTAAAGTTGATTGAAAAATTTATTGAATCTTTGTCGCGGTAACTTGCATAATATTCGGAAGCTTTATTAAATCCTATTCCCTCAGCATTTCTCCTATCTCGCCAAGAAACCACGATATCGCCATCGTTGTCAAAATCAGCCCAAAGCATATCTTGCATTTTTCCATTTCCCTGCAAATCATCGTTTAAGCGAATCGGTTCTGACCAATTTATTCCTGCGTTAAAGGATTCAGTATAAAAAATGTCGAAATCACCAAAATTTCCGCCTGGAAAAATAAATGCTAAATGACTTATATTTACTGGGTTTTGAATTAGTTTATAACTTATTTTAGCTGAGTCATTTTGTGCAGAATTTAGTCCAGCATAAACAGAATTATAAGTGAAATCATTTCCATTATCTGAGCTAGAAGCTAAAATGTATTGTGGAAAAACATTTTGAGTAGAAAGGTAACTTGGATAAACACTGTGAAAAATGTTAGCAGAACAAGTAGCTGGAGCAAAAGGCCCTTGAATTAGCGGACCAACTAGATAATCTGTTGTGTCTAAATAACGAAAAGGAGACCATGTTTGACCAAAATCCGATGATGAAACGAAATAAGGTCTATTTGGTGCTGGAATCCAAGGGGCAGGTTTCGAAGTTAAATAAAGTTTGTCACCTGCTTCATTTATTATTAAGAAAGGTCTGTCAATTGGTCTTTTATCGCCATCAGCATAAGCATCTATCATTAAAGTTGGAGCTCCCCAATTTAGTCCTCCGTCTGCAGATTTAAATAAATAAACTCCTCCAGAATCTGGACTTTCTCTATAATCAATATAACTTAAAAATAAATTCCCATTCTGATCAAATGCTAAAGATGGATCCGCTGATTTATAAGTTGGCACAATATGCGGCATCGTTATGGTAGAATTCCAAGTAAGTCCAGAATCAAAACTAGATTTTATTTTAATACTTAACCTAGGTGAGTTTTGAAAAACAAATCCCATCCAAGCAAGGACAATATTGTTAGAATTAATTGGGTTTATTGCTAAATAGGGTTCACCTTCAAAAACAGTTGCATTTGAAATGTTTTGATCTTGTGAAAAGCCATTGTTTAAACACAAAATTAGTGTTAAAAATATGATACTGATTTCTCTCATAAAAACTACTTTAAATATTTTCTTCATTCATAACTTTTAAACTGAGCTTGTCGAAGTTCATAACTCATAACTCAAAATTCATAATTCTAATCACCATCCCAATTGCTCACACATATCTACCGCGATTGTTTCATAAGTTTCGTCGTCATAATAAATGGTAACTTCCATTCCTGGCAAACAACCCCAACCTAAATAACTACCTTGAAAATTATTTCTTCGATCATAGGTGGTTGTTAATCTTTGTCCGAAACTATCATCATTTTTATTATATTCAACTTTTACAATTTGGTCTTTAAAATTTTCAATTCCGCGCAATTCAATTACAAATTTATATTAATCTTCTTTATCGGTTTCTTCCGCATGGACAACTGGATTTATTTCATACGTTTCAATTTCTTGTTCTTCAGATGAATTTTCTTCATAATATTGAATGTATTCGCATGCATTAAAATCAAAAGTCTTGGTTGTATTATCTTTGAAATAAACGATTGCTTGCATGTTTTCCAAACAACTCCAACCTTCATAAGAATTTGTGAAATTTGGTCCTTCATCAGAAGTTGAATATTTATCAGTAAAACTTGGGTCGTCATATACATAGACAATTTTTGACACCAAATTTTGAATTTCATCTGAAATGACAAAACCGAAAGTATAATAATTTCTTTCCTCTCTAATTTCTTCTTTGTAAGCGTAAATCTCAAAATTATCGTCAGAAATTGTTTTATTTACAACAAGTTTTACTTCTTGCGGATCATAAACTCGTGGTAAAGGTATTCCGTTTACGTCTGTTTTTGTCTTTGTGTCTCTTATAGTTATTGGATCGTTCACTTTAATTGGATCATTTACAACAATTGGGTCATTCACAATTATTGGATCTACCTTTTTTGTAGGAACAACATAGTCTTTTTGAACAACGTAAGCTTCAGCAATCATTGCTTTAAAGGATTCGTAATCTACCCAAATATAGCCTTTTGCCCCCCAATTTGTTCCGTAAGAATTTAATATCTTAAAAGCTGATTTTTTATTATCATAACCAACTAAAAGCATGGCGTGAAGTCCATCTTTGTCGTTACTAGGTTTTCTTTTGTAAATATCATTTTCTGATTTATTGTAATAATTTGAAAAAGCATCATCAGTATAAACAGCAATGATAACAGGAATATCTTGTTTTAAAAAAGATTTTAATTCATTGAAATTTTTAAAATCTTCTACTCTAAACCAATCTTTAATTTTATTTTGACTCGCTTTTGTTTTCAAGCTTGAGCTAGGCATCACACAACTATTTGCATCATACGGACAGTCAACTATAGAAACAACTCCAGTGTTTTTCAGAAAATTTAATGCGTCGCTGATATAGGTGCCGCACGTGCAGTCGGCACATGGACTTCCTGCTTTTATATTTTGATAAATATATGAAGGACTCAATACATTTTTTTGTTCTTTGACATTTTTAGAGAATTTACAACCAGCATAAAAAGACATAAATCCATATCCTGTGGCCCAAGCAGTGCAAGATGATTGTTGCCCTTGATTTCCTGGTGTAGGAAAAAAATCAGGGGAAATCACATAACTTTCTGGTAAAGCGGCAGTTTTTGCTGTAGAAGATGATCCTGCAAGTTTTGGTGGAGATTTTAATTTATTGTAAGATTCAACAGGCATTAAAGTTAAACCTTGTCCAAATAATTGTGTAAAAGAAAGAAAGAATAGAATTCCAAATAAAGATTTTGTTTTAAGCATAGCTTTAATTTTTTTTAAAAATAGCAAAATATTATGCCAAAAATTAACTAAGTCAAAAAAAAAGAAATCTCAAATAACAATTTGCTCAAAAAAACCTCCAATTTGTTCTTTTTCATCAATGAAATGAATTTCATAAATCCAATATCGTTCTTGACCCAAAACATCTAAATTAGACATTAATTCTGTGTTTTCTGGATGGATATAATTGATTTTTTCTTCACCCAATAATTTTTCATGAGGGAAATTTCCAATTAGATGGCCACAATGTTCATTTCCATAAGTCCAACCATATTTTACGGCTAATTCTTTTGTGAAATTATAAAAATCAGCTCCAGTTAAAGTTAATTTATTTTCGTCAAAAAATGCTCTTCCTTCGTGCCAAGCTTTTTCTACATCATTTTTTAGCTTTAATTTTCTTTCGTTATCTCCAATGATAAAAGTTCTACCAAAATCGGCTTCCCATTCTTCGAATACGGGACCAAAGTCTAAAAACAAAATGTCATCATTTTGCAAAAATAAATTTTCGGGATTATGTGCGTAGGGCAGAAGCGTATTTTTTCCAGCTCTTACGATGCGTTTGTGCCAATATTTTTTGATTCCAAATAATTAAAAAGCCAGATTGAAAATTTCAGTATTTAATTCTTTTTCAGATTTCCCAGCAAGGATTAAATTCCGGTTTTCAATTTCATTAAAAAGAATCGAGGCATTTTGTTCAGCGAAAAATAAATTTTTAAGTTTGGTATTCATGGATCTATTAATTTTTGTTTTTTGCAATTCTAAAACCTAAATCATCAATTTTGAATGATGTTGGATGACTTCGTCTTCTATTTGTTGCTAAACAACTTCGAGCTTCGTCAAACCAACCACCTCCTCTTAAAATTCTGTACGAACCATAAATTGTTTCATCGTAAACATCTGAACACCATTCCCAAACATTGCCAATCATGTCATACAATCCCCATGAATTTGGTTCTTTTAAACCCACTTCATGAGTTGATTTTTCAGAATTATTTTTGTACCAAGCAATATTATCTAAATCGCCATACAAAACATCTTTTGTTCCACATTTACAGGTATATTCCCATTCTGCTTCTGTAGGTAATCTAAATCCATTTGCTAAATGATTGAAATGAATTTCATCAGAATCAGATTCAAAAGTATAACAAACTTCAAGATTTAATTCACTGGATAATAAATTACAAAAAATAATTGAATCTCTCGAAGAAACAGTTTCAACAGGTTTGTTTTTACCTTCAATTGAACTGGGCGATTTTTGTGTTATTTTGAAATATAAATCCTGAGTGACAAGAAATTTTGACAGTAAAAAAGATTCAATTTCAACTGTCCATTGCTTTTTAATACGATCATCTCTCAAATCAATTTTACCTTTAGGAATTTCAATCAGTTGATTAAAAATAGCATTGAGTTCATCTTTTCGATTTTTACTTTGAGACATTTAGAAAATAAAATAGTTTAAAGCTCAAAGATAATATTATTCAATTAAAATTACTTTCTTTTGTGTTCAGGCTTAAAATAATCGCGCATTTCTCGCATTAAGTTTTCAAATTTTTCTAGCTGTTTTGGTGTGCAAATGGCTTTTAATTGCTTTGCTTGTTCTATTTTTAGTAATTCCATTTTAAACTCATTTTCTGAAACTCGTTTTGCAATAGAATTTAATAATTTTTCATCAGTATTTTTATTGAACATTTCAACATTCATCGAATCTCTTCCAGCTCGTAAATCATTCAAAACTAAGTTTTCTTTTTTGTGAAACTCAGTTCGAAGTTTATCAAAAAGTTTGACTTGATTTTTGTTTAAATCTAGTTTTTCTTGTAAAATTTTTGATAAGTGATTTTTATTTTGTTCTCTGTGATGAGGTGGAAAAGGTGGATGAAAATCTCCTCGTAAATGCGGTGGCTTTTGAATAAATTCTTTCCAAACAAAAACTCCCATGGCTGATAAATTCATAAATACCAGAAAAAACACCAAGCGAATTAGCAATTTTTTTTGTGCAAAAATATCCATATCAATTAATTTAAATTTATAAATAATTCATTTGTTAAAAGTTCCAAATCTTCTTTTTCAGCTGCGATATTTCTTTTTGAATTGCTTTTACTTTGAATCATATATGAACTTAAAAAGCCTAGATTTAAACAAAATAATAGTGTTATGCTAAAAATCAATTTACTTTTATTAAAAGTCGCTTTTTTTGAATTTTTGGATAGTTCAATTCTATGTAGCAAAGATTGACTCCATTCAGCAGAAACTTCAATATGCTCAAGGTTTTCAAATTCTTCTAAACTTTTTATTTTCTGATTCATTTCTTTTTGTACCATTTTATCTAATTTTTAGTAGTCTTATGTTTGGACGATTTTTTTATTCGTTTCTTTTACTTTATTTCGAATTTAATTCTTCTTTCATTTTCTTTTTTGCACGAAAAATTAAAGATTCGACAGCTCCAATAGTTGTTTGCATAATTTCTGCAATTTCGGGATTTGAATAGTCTTCAATTTTACTCAATGTAATTGCAACTCGCTGATTATCGGGTAAATTGTTCAAGTAATCCATGATTTCAGAAATATTTTCTTTTTCCAATAGATTTTTATCAGCATTTGAAGTTCCTGAAATCCAGTTGGAAATATCATCTAAATGTAGCATTTTTCCAAATGAGGAAATGCGTTTTTTGCGTTTGCGTTTTTTTAATTCATCTAAACTTTTTGTTACAGCAATTCTATAAATCCAAGTTGATAATTTTGAATCAGAACGAAAAGTATGAATCGATTGGTAAACTTCTAAAAAAACTTCTTGCGAAATATCTTCCGCATCGTTTTTATCTAAAAAAAATCGATAACATGTATTTAAAACTTTTTGTGCATACGACTGAATTAAAAAGTTAAAAGCAAGCGAATCGCTCGCTTTTAACTTGGATATTAATTCTTCTTCAGTCATACTTTATTAAACAGTTAAAACCGATCCAAAATCATCATATTGAGGCTTTTTAAAAATTTCACTTTTAAGTTTACGCTTGTAAATGAGGAAGTTAAATTTTTAAAGTAACGAAGAAATGGTGGTTTTGCATCGGTTTTGTAATTATTTTGCAATAGTAACTGTTTTTGTAACACTACTATTTCCTTTTCCAATTTTAATCACATATTCTCCGCTATATAATTTTTGAGTATCGAAATATGCAATGGTACTTCCTTGTAAAATTGAAGTTGTTTGTATTAATTTACCTGACAAATCAAATAAATTTACTTCAACAGTTTCTTTCGCCAAAGCATTCATTTGCACAGCGATAAAATCACTACTTGGATTTGGATAAATCGTAATTTGATTGATTGAATTTTCAGTTTCTGAAATGCTATTTGTTGCAGCATAAGTTGTTACACTTTCTGAAATCGAAGTTACTTTTGCAGCTGTTACATTTCCATAAAAAGTTGGTCCAACAGCATAGGGATAAGCTGAGTTGTGATTTGCATCAACAGTGCAAAAATATGCGTATGTTCCATTTGGATATTCTGGTGTTATGCAAAAACGTCCGTTGTGTTCGTCTAAATCTCCTGAAGCAGCAATATACTCGTAATCTTCTCTGAAATAACCTAAAAAGTAAGTTGTGTTTACATTTGGACCTGAAGTCACAGTAGCGCCAGTTGGCGAAGTTGTTCTAGTTGTAATATTTCTCAAACTATAAGAAGATTCCATTCGTTTTATTGCCCCAGTTCCATCTGAATTTGTAAATCCATAAGCTCCATAAATTGGAAAACCATCTGCAGCGAATCCAATTAAAGGTGAATGTTGATTTACATTTATTGTATAAAGTCCATCTGAAGGATATAAATCACAAATTGTTGAAATTACCGTTAAATCTAAATTAAAGGCACTTGGATTTTGATGATGGTGATAATTTCCCATTGCTGGATGTGCTTTCGAGCAATCAAAACCTGCCTTTTCAGCTGGAATTGCATCACGATTCCAAGCATTTACTGCCATTGGTCCTCCTGCACATGGTGGATTTCCAGGTCCTCCGCATAATGCGTTTGTTGTTGAACTCCAAGCAACTCCGTCACGGTAATCAAATAAAGCAACTCCATTTATAAATAGCCCAATGTTTCCTCCAGTAGTTGCAGTTGGAGTTCCTGAATTTTGAGTTGGATTCAAAGGAAATTTGAAAATGGCATTTTGATCTGTTGCCAAAGATGGATTTCCGTCATTAAATGGTCCAGTGATGTAAGCAGGAATTCCATGAGTGCTTACATAAACTGAGTTAGCAGAATATTGAACCGTTTGAATGTTTGCTTCTACTGCATCTGTTATAGGTGTTGAATTTCCATTTACATAATGTCTTCCAACAATTCCTGTTGTATTTTGAAGCCAAGTTATAATTGCTGGATTCGTTTGTGAAAAAGCGAAAAGTGAGCATAAACTCAAAGTTCCAGATAAAATTAGTTTATTCATAAATTTAATTTTTTAATTATATTTCTTTAGAAGACGAATTAATTTGATTCTTGCGTCCAGAAGTGAATTTTTTTTTTGACACAAAGGCACAACATTTTCACGAAGTTCACAAAGAATATTTAGATTTTAAAATAAATGTTTTTTTCAGTTGAATAAAAGTCTTATGTCTTACGTCTAACAATCTTATGTCTTAGAGGATTATTCTTTAATCAACTTCACAGTTGCTATTGGAGTTTTCAAAAAATAAATACCTTTTTCTAAATCTGTAAAATCTTGTTTTTCAATTTCAAATCCTGTATAAATTTCTTGTCCTAAATTTGTTAACAAACTTGATTTTTGTCCGTAAAAATTATTTTCAATTGTTGCGTGAAATGGATTTAAATAATATGAATTTGATTTGGAATTTTCATTTATTCCTATTAATTCTGCACATTGAGACCCTCCACCAATTAAATTATGAAATTCTTCGCATAAAAAAACGTAATTAGTAATATCCGTTTGGGATAAAACTCCTAAGGATAAATCATTCAATTCTTCCGGATCTTCACTTAAATTGTAAAATTCAATTCTACCATCATCGAAGTATAATAATTTATAATCTAAATTTCGAATTGCTTTTCCATCATAAGAATCTGTTAAAACTTTAAAAATCTCAGTAAACGCCCAAGGACGAACTGCAATATCTTGATTTAATATTATGGGCATAATACTCTTACTATCAATAGGTTTATCTGCTGGTATTTGACTTTGCCAATTTGAAATTCCACACAATTCAATGATTGTTGCAAATAAATCCTGTGTATTTACTAGTTGATTACTTATTCGATTTGGATTCACAACAGCAGGACCAGAAATGATAAATGGAACATTTACACCATATTGATAAATGGATCCTTTTGCTTTATTTGTATCCGCAATTTGAGCAGTTTTCAAACTATTTCCATTATCTCCAATAAAGATAAAATTTGTATTATCATACTGATTATAAAGTATTAAAGAATCAATTAATCGACCAATTTCATGATCCAAAGCTTGAAGTGAAGCCTTAAAATAGGATTTGGGATTTTGGTTGATATCATTTGTAGTTCCTGATAAATTTGTGTAGGAATGCAATCCAGCTGGAGGTAAATGATAAGGGGAATGAGGTGCATTAAACGCCAACCAGACAAAAAATGGATTGGAATTTTGTGCTTTAACAAATGAAATGGCATTATTGGCAGTTTCCGTTGTTGCATAAGTCGTGCAAGTGCTTGAAACGCCATTGGTAATTTTTGTCCAATTTGTATAGCT
>CAMBRH010000046.1 GCA_945870115.1 Chitinophaga pinensis
GGATCCATAAGAATCTGGTGTTGGTCCTGAAATTGTTCCAGACCCCATCAAATCTCCACAACGAACATTACATCCATTTACAGTATGGTGAGCTAATTGTTGTGCCATATTCCAATACATAAATTTCAAATTCGAAGTACTAATTAAATTTTCTTCACCATTTTCAGGTTGAATAAATGCTTGTAATTTAATATCATACGACTTATTTCCTTCAAATTCTAGGTAAGATAATTCGTGATGAGCTTGAACTGGTCCTTCGCATTTATAAGGTTGAAGGGCATCCAAAGTAACAATCCATGGAGAAATACTTGATGCGAAATTTTTTGATAAAAATGGTCCCAATGGAACATATTCCCAAGTTTGGATATCTCGCGCAGACCAATCATTAAATAAACAAACGCCAAAAATAAAATCCTCTGCTTCGTCAGGAGAAATTGAATCTCCAAGCGGTTTTCCTTCAAAAGTAATAAAAGCCGTTTCTAGCTCAAAATCTAAATTACGACAAGGAGCAAAAATTGGATTTTCGTCAGGATTTGGTTTAATTTGTCCTTTTGGTCGGTGAATATCTTGTCCAGAAATGATTACTGAACTCGCTCTTCCGTGGTAACCAACTGGAATCCATAGCCAATTCGGCAACAACGCATTTGCGGGGTCACGAAACATTGTACCAACATTTGTAGCATGTTCTCGAGATGAATAAAAATCTGTGTAATCGCCAATTTGAACAGGCATACACATCGTAATTTGTTCAATAGGAATTAAAACTTGAGAAACATGATGTTCATTTTTACTTAAATCCTCGTGATTTGTGTCCAATAATTTTGAAATTCGATTTCTCAAATCTCTTGTAGCTTTTTTCCCTTTAGACATCAAGACATTTAAATATTTCGTGTCAAAATCACAACTTTCGAACGGTAAATTTTCTAAATAACCTAAAACAAACAGGGTTTTAAGGTCTAAAACAAAATCTCCTATCCTTACTCCTACTCTCTCGCCAACAGAAGCAGTTTTAAAAATTCCAAATGGAAGGTTTTGAATTGGGAAATCAGAATTTTCTGGAATTGAAATCCAGGATTTAAGTGAAGGATTGTTTGCTGAGATCATTTTGTCTGTTTTATTTGCAAAGGTAGGGAAAAAAAGAAAAATTGGAAATTAAATATAAAATATTATTTTTGTCACACTTTTTATAAAAAAATGCTAAAAACCTTAAAGATCTTAAAATACATATTTGGTACCATTCTCATTATTAATGTACTCATTATTTTTTTAAGCTACAATTTATTTGTTAACAGAACTTTAACCAAACACGATGATATTGGTTTTAAAGAAAAATATAAAAAAGAATTATTTGAGAAAATTAAAAATCTTAAGCAACTTAATAGTTATTTGCACAAAAAAGCCAAAGACAACAACATTTCAAAAAATGATTTAGCATTTTTAAATTTAGCATCCGATATTGTGAAAGAACGTTTTTATTATGATGGTTATTCATTTTATGAAAGTTCAGAAAACATTATTTTATATTATCTTGGTAAATATGTTTGGGAAGATTTTGCAGCTATAGTAGTGCCTGATGATATATTAAAAAAAGAACATGCCGCTTGCAGTCAGCAGTCAATTGTACTGATGGAATTAGTAAAAATGAACGGTTTTCAAGTAAGAAAAGTAGGCTTAAACAGGCATTTTGCACTGGAAGCAAAATTAAAGGGAAACTGGTATTTTTTTGATCCAACCTTTGAACCTAATTTTAAAAATAAAAGAAAATCATTAAAATTTTTAATGAAAAACAAAGAAAGTTTATTTGTAAAGTATAGTCATAAAATGTCAAATAAAGAAACAGAAGCACTATTTTCTAGCATAAGATATGGCAAAATCAATCAATTTCCAGCATATAAAATGATTTTAGTTCACAAGTTTTGTAAATTTTATTTAAAAAATCTTCTTATTTTATCACTTATACTCCTTTTTTCTGTTTTTTTAATTAACAAAAAGACAACCTATTTAAATGAAAAACTCTTATAGAAAAATTGGTTTATATCTTCTTGCCTCTTTTCTGTCAAAACTAGTGTCATTCATATTTCTACCTTGGTTTACCAAAGTATTGACTCCGGAGGATATAGGATCTATTAATGTTTTTTTAGGAATCATTTCTTTCGTTGCTCCCTTCATTGCTTTTGGGACAATAATTTCAATTTCAGTTGAATATTATACAGCACAAAAAATGAATATTCATAAAAATCTAATATTAACTAGTCTAATTTTCCCTCTCTTTTTTACTCTGTTAACTTTTATTATTTTAATTGGTTTATTTTTTTCAGGTATAAGTTTTGTTTTGCCTTATAAATTATTATTTTTAATTCCAATTTGTGCGATTGCAAATTTATTTTTGGAATTTTTAATGTTAATTTATAGACTTGAAGATAAATTGAAATCTTTTTTCCTATTTTCTATTTTTAAGATTATTTTTGAAGTTTTTTTCACTATTTATTTATTACATACATTGGGATATGAATATGAAAATCGCATATATGGTATTTTTATTTCTTATTTAATAGTTATTTTGATTTTTTGTTATTGGTTTATCAAAAATGATATTTTTTCAGGAAAATTTAAGCTTAATTTACTTAAAAAGGAAATTAAAATTGGTATTTCAACAATTTTCACCATGACAAATGTCTTTTTAATTTTTACTTTTGACAAACTAGTAATATCATACTTACTAGGGATTTATTATACAGGTATTTATAGTTTAGCCACTTCATTTTCTTTGATAATAATTGCGGTTTCAAGTTCATTAAATAATTATTTTCAAACAAGAATTTATTCTCACCTTAGTTACGATATAAATTCAAAATTAGTTTTTAAAGAGCACAAATCATATTTTTTAATTATAACAGGTTTTTTCGTTTTAATAATGTTAATTATTCCATTAATTTTTGATTATTTTATTGATCCGAAATTTAAAAGTAGTTTGGCGATTTTTTATATATTAAATGTTTCATATTATTTTTGGGCTATTAACACAATCTTAATGAACATTTTGTGGTTTTTTAAAAAAAATAGAATAATTAGAATAGTCTCTTTTTTATCTATTGTGGTTTTTATTCCAATTTTATTTTTCTTCACAAACAAGTTTGGTGTTTTTGGTACGGCATTTGTTATTCTTTCATTAGTTTTATTGCAAGTATGTGTTTCTTTGTATTTTGTAAACAAAATAAATTGTCGTTTTTTAGGATTTAAATTGAAAAAAAAATAATGTTAAATACTTAATATTTAAAACAACTATTTTAAACTTAATTTTACTAAGCATATCAAAATTTATTTGCAGATAAAAAATTAAATGTTTAATATTGTGCATGTGTTTTAATCATTTTGTAATAAATTAAAATTAAGCTAAGGCTATGAGTTGTCCCTATTGCGGTAATAATAAATCAAAAAAATCTTATTTACAAAGTACAAAATTTAACAATAAAATTTTCGACTATAATTGTTGCACAATATGTCATGTAATTTATCTTAATCCATTTCCAATTGAAGAAGATTATGACAAAATGTATCCAACAACATATCAAGGTGATTTAAATTTATCAGATAATGAAAGATATAAGGAACTATTTTTAGACATAAAAAGAATAAACCCAAATTGTGTAACTATACTTGATTATGGCTGTGGAAATGCAGAATTACTTGTCAATGCTAATGCTTTTGGATTTAGCACTCATGGAATTGAATATAATCCTTTAATGGTGACAAAACTAAATGACTTTTTCACTGAAATTAAATTCCATTCCGTTGAAGAATTTAATGAAGAAAAGAATTTAATCAAATATGATGTTATAGTATTAAATAATGTCCTTGAACATGTTACTAATCCAAATGAATTATTACTAAAATTACAAAATCATCTTTCAGAAAATGGATTATTAATTGTTTTAGGTCCAATCGAAAACAATTTCAATATAGCTTTACAATTTCGTAAAATTCTCTTTAAGCTAAAAAAAATCACATCAAAAAGTTTCGCAAATCATGCCCCTTATCATGTGACATTTACAAATTATGAAAATCAGCGTGAAATTTTTGTTAGAAACAACTTTCAGGAGCTATATTTAATTGTCAATGAAGTTGCTTGGCCTTTTCCTGATAAACTGAATTACAACAGTCCAAATTTATTTTTAAAATCGTTCATCGCTAAAATTTCAATTAAATGTAGTAAATTTTTCAATAAAAATGCTGGAAATATGTTTACTTATATTGGCAAAAAGAATCAAATATGATACAAAAAATAAAAAAAATAATATTCACAAATATAATTATAGAAAATATTATTATCCTTCTACTTAAATTCAAATTCAAATCTGTTAAAAGATTAATTCCTGGAAATGATTTATATAAAAAAAACACAATTAGACGAGTAAAAAGAGATAATTTAATATTTACTTTAGACCTTTCTGATTATCAAGAACATTTAATTTACTTTTATTTAGATATTGATTCTTCAAAACCAATGTTAAAATATATTCCCAAAAAAAATTCTCAAATAATTGATATAGGTGCAAACATTGGTCAAACTTCATTATATATAGCTCAACATTTAAGAGATTATAACTGTGAGATTTATGCTTTTGAGCCATTTCCTAGTACATTTAAAAAATTAACGCAAAATATTAATGATAATGAGTTTAAAAATATAAAGCTATTTAATCAAGCTGTGGGAAATTCAAACTCTGAAATCAATATGGTTGAAGCCTGTGAAACAAATAGTGGAAGTTATAGAAATTTTAGTAGTAATGACTCTAGTGAAAAATCAAAAACTTTGGTAAAACAAATTAAATTAGACCAACAAATAGAATCTTTTAATTTCGTAAATTTTATTAAAATTGATGTAGAAGGATATGAATTTGAAGTATTAAAAGGAGCTGAGGAAATAATTAAGAAAATGAAACCATTGTTATTTGTTGAATTAAATGATACTAATTTAAAAAATCAGAATAGTTCTGCAATTGAAGTTCTTAATTTTATTAAACAACTGGGGTATAATAAAATACTACAAGCTGAAACTGATTTGGATATCCATACTATTAATTTAGAGAATTGTTCTATGGATATTTTTTGTAGCTGGAATTAAACCACTTATTTTTATGCCGGATAAAAAAAACTTATTATTTTATTTTTCTTCAAATAAAAGAACCAATTCAGTAGAGACTTTGTTGCTACAATTAAGAAACCAAGGATACAATGTAATGATACTGACTTCGTGTGAAAAAGGTGATCTTCATTATTTTCTTGAAAAAAATAATTTTCCAATATATACCAATGTTCTTAAAACTACAAATGGTATTTTATTTAATTTCAAGCAACTTTTATATTTGATCTCTTTTTGTAAAAAAAATAAAATCCATTATATTCATTCCCACTTACAACCAGCAAATATAATAGCTGTTTTTGCCAATTACTTTGTATCAGCAAAATTATTGATTTTTAGACATCACTTTCAATATATTCAAAATTCAGATTATAAAGAAAAAATAAATAAAAGGGAAATATTATATGATAAAATAATAAACAAACTTGCGCCCGTTATTATTGTTCCATCTTCTGGAGTTTATAATGGTATGCTAAAATATGAAACAGTTAAAAAAAGTAAATTATATATAATCCCATATATTTATGATTTTGACAAATACAAAAAGCCCAATACCGATAATGTCTTAAAATTAAAAAACGATTATAAATGTGAATTAAGATTAATCATGGTTTCAAGGATGGTTAAGCTAAAACGGCACATACTTGTTTTTAATGCAGTTAAGGAATTAATTAAAGAAGGACTTGATATAAAATTATTAGTTTTAGACGATGGACCAGAGAAAAATAATTTAGAAAATTTTATTTTAGAGAATAAACTGCAAGATAGAATACATATGTTAGGCTTTAAAACTGACTTCATAGATTATATGGCTTGCTCAGAATTATTAATTCAACCTTCATTAACTGATGCAAGTAATAGCGCAGTAAAAGAAATGGCTTTATCAGGCAAGCTAGTTGCTGTTTCTGAAGAAGTAGGTGATTATAGTGACTACATAATAGATAATCAGAATGGATTTTTAATCCCTTTGCATAATTCTAAGTATCATGTCATTAAAATTATCAAACAAGTATACAACAATAAGGACAATTTTAACAAACTAGGTGTCGAATTAAAAAAAGATGTTTTGAATAAATTTGATATTAAGAATAGTGAAAATGTAATTTTAAAATACCTAGAATTAATGAAATAATAATTTCAATTTAATAATTTTAACTGTTTCCTTTATTATTTTGCATTTGCTTTGTTTAATTGATCAAGAGTATCAATAGACATCCATTTTGATGGTTGAATATTTGAGCATTTTATTTCTTTTTTCTCTATTAAAGTTTTCCAAACATCATAAAAATCTTCCGTATTACTAACAAGCCCGTTTATTTTTGAGGGATTTAATATCTGGATCCCAGAACAATAAACTTCAGAAATTTTATTACGATTTAATTCATTAATCAAATTGTTTTCATCTTTAAAAATATAATCTCCTTCTAACCCAGCAACTGGCTTTACAGAAACAATCATACAAGCGGGCTCACCCTGTGCAAAATAATCTTTTGATAATGAGTCCATATCTAATTCTATTATATTGTCACAAGTTAAAACAATTATTGGTTCATTAATGTACTTAACCAATGTATTAAAAATCCACCATGCGTTTCCTTTTCCCTCGGTACTAAAAACTGCACTTACATTATTTTCAATTACATGACTTGCTAGCATTGAACCTTTATAACCAACTGTTATATAAACATTGTCTAAATGCTTCTTAATGTTAATAATACCTTGAGAAATTAAGGTAATACCATCAACTACCGCCATTGCTTTAGGGATATCATTCGTTAATGGCATCATTCTTTGACCACGTCCTGCAGCCATTATTATTGCATGATTAATTTTCATATTACTTTTCCTCTGCAGGTGGGTTTTTTAATATAGAAACTATCTCAGAATTTGTCAATTTTTCTACATTTTCAGAAGAGATAATACTTTTAATGCAATTTTCTTGTTTTTCATTGAATGAAATTAGATAATGTTTGACAGAATCATAAACTTTTTCGATAGTATAGTCCAATTCCAATTCTCCTATTAAATATTCATCATTTCTTTCACCTGGTCTTCCTTCAATTATTTCCCACTTACCTCCAAAAACAGAAATCCAATTCTCTAAAATTTCTTTCATTTTTGCCGCCTTCATTTCTCTTGATAGTACTTTTCCTTGAACTTCGTCAATATTATCAATTGCGGTTATAACTAACTTAACAGCTTCATCTACTGTAAAGAAAAATCTTCTCATTTCAGGCCCCGTTGTACCTAAAACATTTGTCTCTTCAAACATTTTTTTCCAAACAGGCAAAACTGAACCTGTTGACCAAGCAACATTTCCATATCTAACTGCAGTAAACTTTGTTGCTGACTTCCCATTCATTGAACAAAAAACCCGTTCCATTATTGCTTTTGACAAACCATAAGTATTTCTTACAGGTGGTGAAGCTTTATCTGTTGAAACAGCAACAACTATTTCGACATTTTTCTCTAAACAAACACGAGCAACATTTTGTGAACCTAATACGTTTACATCAACACATTCCATTGGTTGTTTTTCTGCTAAATCAACAAATTTAGTTGCGGCAGCATGAATCACAATATTTGGTCGAAACTCTCCAAAAACATCCCTAATGGATTCAATATTAGAAACATCCATAGGGACAACTTCGCATCCCGTGATTTTTTTTGCTAAGAAATTTTGCTTATTGTTTCTTCCTGTAAGAATTACGTTATAATTTTCTTTCAACGCTAAACCTAATCTTTTGCCTAAAAAACCAGTACCTCCTGTAATTAAAATCGTTTTTTTCATTTATTATAAATTAAATTATTTATTTTTTATTCTAAAAATAGAAATTTGCAATATTCTTATAAATTTTCCTTCAAAAATACATTTCCAATCAAATTTAAAAGCCTTAACTGAAAGTTTAAAAGCTAACTTAAACATTTTAGCAGAATTGGCACTTGAAGCCGCAAATAAATAACCAGAGGCATAAAACTGGTTGATAAAATTACCGTAATTTTCTTGCAAATTCTTATCTTTTTTTATTTTTTCACCAATATATTCAACTCGTTCAATGGCACTATCAATCGTGAATTTATCAATCGATCTTGAATCATGATGAAGTATGCCATTATTTACTCTATTGATCCTACCAGGTTTAAAATCGGCCAAAATTCTAATCCATAATTCCCAATCCTCAGATCCAACAATGATTTTATTTTCATCAAAAAAATAATTTTGATAAATTTCTTTTGATAAAAAAACTCCAATACATGAAAAAAAATTTCCTTTTAATATTTTTAATTTATAATTTTTTAAACTTGGATACGAATACTTTCTAATAAGCTTCTTATCTGAATCTATTAATTCATAAAGGTTATGAAATATTTTAATTTCAGGGTTCGGCTTTATAAAATTACTTGCATCTAAAAGATTATTTGGGTACATAAAATCATCTGAATCTAATAAAGTCAAAAAATCGCCTTTGGCTGCCTTAAAACCGATATTCCTAGAAATTGAGCGCTCAAAGTTTTGTTCATTTCTGATTAAGTGAATATTTTCGTGCTTTTGAAGAATAGGTTGTAAAACTTCAATAGTATTGTCTGTTGAACAATTATCAACAATTATTATTTCAAAATTTTTATAGGTTTGGTTTAAAACACTGTTAATTGTATTAACAATTAATGGTCCACGATTATATGAAGGAATGATAACAGAAAATTTCACTTAAAATTCATTTTAGTACAAAATTAATTAAATATTTTAAATAAATCACTGCATTTTATTCAATAAATTTTTACTTTTGTAACTAAACTAATTTAAATGTGTGGAATTTCTGGATTATTTGACTTTAATTTAAGATCAAGTAAATTTATTCTCAATGAAATGAACAACACTCTTTTTCATCGAGGTCCAGATGGCAATGGATTGTATTTTAGAGAAACTGAAAAATTTCAAGTCGGTTTCGGTCATAGAAGACTGAGCATATTGGAACTAACTGAATTAGGAAAACAACCAAAACAATTTCAAAACTTATGGATAACTTACAACGGCGAAATTTATAATTATAAGGAAATAAATAAGGAATTAGAGAAAATTGGTTATTCATTTGAAAGCAATTCTGATACAGAAACAATTTTAAAAGCATATCATGCTTGGGGTGAAAAATGTTTAAATAGGCTAAATGGAATGTTCGCCTTTTCAATTTATAACGAAGAAAATGATGATGTTTTTATGGCGAGAGATAGAACTGGAATAAAACCATTCTATTTTTATCACAAAGAAAAATTATTTTTATTTGCTTCTGAATTGAAAGCATTTCACAAACACCCAAACTTCGAAAAAGAACTTGAAATTAATGCTTTGGCTCACTATTTTCAAAACGGTAGTGTTCCAAGTTCGAGCTGTATTTTTAAAAATTGTCAAAAAATAATACCAGGTCATTTCATTAAAACAAATTTAAATAATTTCTTAATAAAACAAGAAAAATACTGGAATGTTTATGATTATTATAACAAACCGAAACTTGATATTTCTTTTGAAGAGTCAAAAGTTAAAACTAAAACCTTATTACAATCTTCAATAAATTACAGAATAATTTCTGATGTTCCGGTTGGAGTTTTTTTAAGTGGAGGATATGACAGTGCATGTGTCACAGCGCTTCTTCAGAAAGAAAACCAAGAAAAATTAAAGACCTTCACTATTGCAGTTCCAGATATAGGTATTGATGAAAGTAAATATGCAAAACAAACTTCAACTTTTTTAGGAACCGAGCACACTGAAGCGGTATGTTCAGAAAGTGAAGCAATTGAAATCATCAAAAATCTTCCTTATTATTTCGATGAACCATTTTCAGATGCAAGTGCAATCCCGACAATGCTTGTTAGTCAACTTGCAAAAAAACAGGTCACTGTAGCACTAAGTGCAGATGGAGGCGATGAATTATTTGCGGGATACAATCGCTATTCAGATTATCTCAGATTTCTTAAAAAAATGGATAAGTTACCAAAATCAGGATTAAGCATCTTAACTGCATTATCTGGTAAATTTCCAATCAATAATTTTTTAAATTCAAAAATTCAAAATTTCAGTAATCGGCGAGAAAAACTAGAAGAATTATTTTCAAATTATTCTATCGAGAACGCCTATTCACTTTTCCATAAACAATATTCTGATACTCAAATTAAAAAGCTGTTAAATCACAAAGAAATTAACCTAGATGAAACATTAAATGGGAAATTAAAAAAAGATTTTTTTACCCCATTAAATTTTGCCTTAGCGACGGATTATCAAAATTATTTAGTCGATGATATTTTAACAAAAGTTGATAGAGCAACAATGTCAGCAAGTTTGGAAGGGAGGGAACCTTTATTGGACTATAGACTAATCGAGTTTCTGGCTCAATTACCTGATAATTTTAAATTTTCAAATGGTAATAAAAAGTATATATTAAAAGAAATAGTTCATGATTTTATACCAAAAGAGTTAATGGACAGACCAAAAATGGGGTTTGCAATTCCAATTTCGAAATGGCTAAAAAATGAATTAAAAGAAAATGTAGATTACTATTTAAGTGATGAAAAAATTAAAAATCAAGAAATTCTTAACTTAGATGTGATAATGCAATTAAAAAAAGATTTTTATCACAAAAATAAAATGGAACTCGGCGCTAGGTTGTGGAATATATTAATGTTTCAAATGTGGTATGAAAAATGGTTTTTAAATTAATTTAGTTTAGAAAGTAACATTAAAATTATACATAACTATAAAAAAAATTCAGAATGAATTCAAAAAAAAATGTTCTTTTTATTTCGTACGACGGAATGACCGATGCATTAGGCCAATCGCAAGTTTTACCTTATTTAATAGGCTTATCAAAAAATGATTATAATATTTTTTTAATAAGTTTTGAAAAAGAAATACAATTTTCAAAATTAAACAAAGAGATATTTAACTTATGTAATAAATCAAATATTAAATGGTTTCCACAAAAATATACAAAAAGACCACCTATTTTATCTACAATTTGGGACTTGAAAAAAATGTGGTTTGTTGCAAAAAAATTACATAAAATAAATAACTTTAAATTAATACATTGCAGAAGTTACATTCCAGCAATAATTGGATCAAGACTTAAAGACAAATACGGAATAAAATTTCTATTTGATATGAGAGGTTTTTGGGTTGATGAAAGAGTTGATGGCGGGCAATGGAATTTGGATAAATGGATTTATAGGAAAGTATATAATGTATTTAAAAAAATAGAATGTAATTTATTTTCTAATTCGGACGAAGTAGTTTCTTTAACAGAAGAAGGTAAGAAGGAGCTATTAAGATGGAAATTAAATCGAAATGAAGAATTAAAAATTAATGTGATCCCTTGTTGCGTAGACTTAAACCATTTTGATTATAAAATTGTAAATCAAGAATCTAAAATTTTGTACGAAAAAAAATATAACCTTAAAAAAGAAGATTTAGTTATTTGTTATCTAGGTAGTTTAAGCACTGTTTATATGTTTGATGAAGTATTAAAAGTAGTAGCAGAAATAGAAAAAAAATATTCAAAGTTCAAATTTCTTATATTTACCCATGAAGAAAAAAGCTTGGTTGAAAAAAAAATTTTTAACTCTTATATAATCAATAAAGAATATATATATATTGACTCTCTATTAAGGAATGAAGTTCCAATTGCACTAAGTGTTTGTGATTACTCAATTTTTTTCTGCAAGCCTACAAAATCAAGAAAAGGTACAAGTCCAACAAGATTAGCCGAATTGATTGCATGTGGTGTTAAAATAATTTCAAATAAAGATATTGGAGACTCTGAAAAGCAAATTAAAGCAAATAATTTGGGATATGTATTTCAAGGTTTCGATGACATTGATTACTCAACATTTATCTCTAACCATAATTTAAGCAAATCATTCTTAAAAGAGCCATTATTTGAGACTGCAAAAAAACTTTTCAGTTTAGAAGATGGAATTTTAAAATATCAAGGTATTTATCATCGAATGATTTAATTTCTCTTTCTAAATTTTTCTAAAAGATTTTTTGATTTTTTTTCAACTATTAAATAAAAAACATAAGCTACTATTAGACTAAATAATATTCCAGGAATAAACAACCAAAAATTTTCAATATGAGGAGGAGTTAATTTTAAAACTTTAAAATAGATTGAGTGTAATAAAAAAATTGTTGCAACATGTGTAATATATAAGGTATAACTAAACTTACCTATGATTTGTAAAAATTTTATTTTTACTGAGTATTTTAGGAAATAAACAATTAATAAAACTGTAAAAATTGAAGCACTTAGAAATGAGTATTTTGTTTCTACTTGAATATAAATGTTAATCAAATAAGTTAATCCTAAAAATAAAAAAATAATAAATAAAAAAACTTTTTTATTTATATTCTTAAAAAGTTCAACTATTTTATCATAATTCCAAAATAAGAAAATACCAATCATAAAGAAAAAATTATAGTTAAAAATAAATTCTTTTAACAAATGTGGAAGATTAAAATTAATGATTTGTTTTTCAAAAATAATTCCAATTACGAATAAAATCACACTTGAAAAATAATATATCCTTCTTTTATACATTAAAAAAGGAGCTATTAAATAAAAAATAACCTCAAAAGAAAGGGACCAAAAAGGAGTTATAAATCCTTCCATGGGTAAATAAATTAAATTTTTTAAAATGACTAAGGGACTGAAGAAATCATTCATTTGAATATATCTAAGAAAAGCCAGTGAGTCATATTCAATTTTATAAAATTCTGGATTCATTGCTTTAGTTATTAAAAAAACAATTCCTGCCCAAACAAGAGCAATTAAATATGGTGGATATATTCTAATAAATCTTTTTAAATAAAATAATTTATTTGCACCTTTATTTCTTAAACTATATGCAATTGAGAACCCAGATAAAACAAAAAATAATATAACAAATTCTACAGCTAATCTAGTTAACAAACTTGAGGAAAAAACAAAATAATCATAAAAACTCCAATTTGCCATTGGATTTTTCTCTAAAAATACTTTTCCGCCCATCCATAGAATACCTCGACAATGAGCAATCATAACATAAAGTGCAGCTAATCCTCTTAAAGAATCTAAAATGTCAAAATCAGTTTTACTTAATTTATTTTCCATTATTTTACTCTTTTAAATTCCAAATATAAAAAATAAAATTATCTTTACCTAATTAATATAAATATTATGTTTTTAAAATATTCAGAAAATCCTAATAAAATAATTGAAACCAAAATAAAAAAAAATATTTATTCCTTTTTAACTGAAAATGAAACAAATCTAGATCAAAAAACAGTTGACTCTTTTGGTGAGGAATGGGATAAATTTAATTCGTTTACTGATGAAGAAATAAAAAATGCAGGAGATCAATATTTCGACATAGTTAACTCAGCAATTTTAAATAAAGAATCTGTTGTTTTAGATTTGGGCTGTGGTAGTGGAAGATGGACAAAATATGTAGCTGACAAAGTTTCGATAGTTGAAGCAGTTGATCCAAGTGAAGCAGTTTTTTCAGCAGTAAACTTAACTCAAAATAACCCTAATGTTAGAGTAACACAAGCAAGTGTGAGTAATATTCCTTTTGCCGATAATTCTTTTGATTTTATTATTTGTTTAGGTGTTTTGCACCATATACCAGATACACAGCAAGCACTAATTGATTTATGTAAAAAACTAAAACCAAATGGACATATACTTTTATATTTGTATTACAGTTTAGATAATCGAGGTGCTTTTTATAATTTTATATTTAAATCGTCAACCATTTTAAGGAAAGGAATATCGAAACTTCCTCATAGCCCGAAAAAAATAATTTGTGACATTATTGCCTTTATTGTATACATGCCTTTAGTAGTGATTGTGCGCTTTTTGTTCTCTATTTTCGGTAAAAAAAATTGGATCAAGAAAATTCCTCTTTCATATTATTCAGACAAATCAGTTAATATTATAAGAAATGATGCATTAGATAGATTTGGTACACCTTTAGAGCAACGCTTTTCCAAGTTAGAAATTTCAGTAATGTTAAATAATGCTGGAATTTCAAACAATAAATTCTCAAGCAATGAACCATATTGGCACGTTTTAGGTAAAAAATTATGAAAAAAATTTTAGTTATCTGTCCTTTTCCTGAAAATGAAGTTCCAGGACAAAGGTTAAAATATGAACAATATTTTGATTCCTGGAGAGAAGCTGGTTTTGAAATCACTGTCAAGCCATTTGTTTCTGAAAAATTCATGAAAATTATTTATAAACCTGGAAATTTTCATCTAAAATTCATTTACACTATTATTGGCTATTTAAAGCGATTTATTTTATTTTTTAGCTTGAATAAATACGATGTTGTTTATTCCTTTTTATGGGTTACTCCTTTTGGTCCACCTATTTTCGAATATTTTGTTTGCAAATTTTCAAGAAAACTAATTTACGATATTGATGATTTAGTATTTTTAAAACATTCAAGCAGTGCAAATAAGTTTATTTCGTTCTTAAAAGGGAAATCAAAACCAATTTTGTTAATGAAAAAAGCAAATCACGTAATAACATGTACTCCCTTTTTGGATGAATTTGTTAAACAATATAATAAAAAAACTACTGATATCTCAAGTACGGTGGATACGGAAAATAGATATATTCCAATAAATACTTATAAAAATAACCACCAAATAATTATTGGATGGAGCGGAAGTCACAGTACTTCAAAATATTTATATTTATTAAAAGATGTTTTGGTAAAACTTTCAAAAATTGTTGATTATAAATTAATTGTGATGGGTGATCCAAATTTCTATATAGAAGGTGTAAATATTGAAGCAATAAAATGGGAGGAGAAAATTGAAATTCAAACTTTACAAAAATTTGACATTGGACTTTACCCATTACCATTTGAAGATTGGGTATTGGGTAAAAGTGGTTTAAAAGCTATACAATATATGGCATTGGGAATTCCAACCTTAGCAACAGAAGTAGGCACAATAAATAGAATCATTCAAAACTCAAAAAATGGATTTTTAATTCCAGAAAATAACAGTGAAATTTGGTTAGGTCAACTTGTAAATTTAATCAACAATTTTGAATTGAGAAAAGAAATAGGATTAAGCGGTAGAAATACAATTGTTGATTCATTTTCACTTAAAGCAAATGAATCAACATATTTAAACATTCTTAATGACTGATTCATTATCCAATTTGTAGTTCCTTGCATATAAAATACAAAACAGAAAAATAGGTACCATCGGTATTTTAAATCGCGATAAAGCTCCAAAATTGTAAGAGGTAACTCCAATTACAAAAGCATAAAAAATTGAAAAAACAATTGCACCGATTATAAATGAATTTTTATTCCAAAATTTAAACAAATTTATTGATTTTAGTTTAATCATTGTAAAAATGAAAAAAAGAAATATAAAAAAACTTTCTAAGCTATTTAAGAAGTATAATCCCCCGTTTGCTTCCCAGGGATATGGCCTAAATAATGTTACATTTACCGCTTGAGGGAATTTACTTAAAAGTCCAACAACCGAATAATCCAGCGGACCTAAATCATAAGCCGAACCTTTTAAAAAAACATGATAATCATGAAATCCTTTTATCCTATCATAAATATCATCCACTTTAT
>CAMBRH010000047.1 GCA_945870115.1 Chitinophaga pinensis
GCTGTTGCACCTAATTCTGTAAAAGTACCTTGAAGCGAAACTGAAACTTCATTAGATCCATTTAGAGAAATAACGGGAGGAACACCTCCAGAATCAGCATTACAGCTAGTTAATACGATAAAAAGTCCTGCAAAAATAATAAGTGATTTCATAGTGTTAAATTTTTTAGGAACAAATATATAATTTAAATTCTAATAAAAAAAATTTCTCCGAGAACAAAAAATAATTGACAATCTTAATATCTTTTTTAAAGCAAAAGTAACTAAGAACTTTATTCTCTTTAGTTTTGTGAAAATAAATAAAGGATGGTAAAAATATATTTAAGCTTTATATTGGCAATTTTGTGTTTTTCATGTATAACTTCAAAAGGTATCGAACGTTTGAAGAAAACTTCTGTTAACATACCTGTTCAAGACATGAAAGATCAGCAAATAGAAGATAAAGATTCATATACCCATCTTGGTTTTTCTATTCCAGTTCTTGGAGGTGGAGAATGGATGAAAAACTCAGATTTTTTGCAACCTGGAGCTGAACTAAGTCATGTCCGCAATCATTTTTGCTCCATCCAATCCAATTTTTCTTATAATGTGAAAGATTGGACAAAAAATTACTCGCCTATTGATAATAAGCCTCAGCATATTCAAAAATTAAGTCAACTAGATTTTAGTGTAGAAACGCAAATTCCTTTTTTACAGCTAATTTCAAAAAATAAAGAAAAAATAGTTTTGATTGAAGATGCTTCAGACGATAATTCCTTTAGTTATATAACACCCCAAATTAAATTTAACACCTTTTTGCAAGCGCATCTAGGTTTTCAAGCAGATTTTAACAGCCAAAATGTTGAAAACGTAGAATTTGCAAAACAATTTAACATTGCTTCAAAAAACATATTTGTAAATCAAAGAACTAACAATTTAAATGTAGGCTTATCATGGAATAAGAGATCAAACTATAAATATCATATTTGGACATCTAAAAAGGAGTTTATTGGCAAATATCTTACATCAGCCTCAGGATTTGCTAAAATGAAGATGCTATTGAATTTAGAATTACCAACTATGGAATTAAATCAAACTTATTGGGAAAATACGCAACAAGTATTAGTTATATATAGAGCAGACCCGAAACAATTTTTACAGCTCAATCGCATAGGTTATGAATTTGGTTATAGAATTCAAGTTGCTGGATTAAAAAGATCGATACAAACCTTTGAATTCGCTTCTGGAATGTATACCGGGTATTCGGGGGATCCAAAAGATTTATTATATGTTAGAGCTGTTTGGTATATTGGATTCGGCGTTTTTTCCCCAAAATATAAATAAGTCCATAAGTCATCGCATATTTTATAGATTAAAAATTGAAATTGATCTATAAATACTTTACTCCTTTTGAATAACTTTATTAAATTTGCATTTCAAAAATTAATCTCATGTTGAAAATAAAAGTTGCAAACCCTGTAGTTGAGTTAGATGGCGATGAAATGACACGCATCATCTGGAAGTTTATCAAAGATAAATTGATTTTACCATATTTGGATCTTGATATCAAATATTATGATTTAGGAATTGAAAAACGTGATGAAACGAATGATCAAATCACAATTGACTCTGCTGAAGCAATTAAAAAATACCAAGTTGGAATTAAATGTGCTACAATCACACCAGATGAAGAGCGTGTAAAAGAATTCAACTTGAAATCGATGTGGAAATCTCCAAATGGAACGATTCGTAATATTTTGGACGGAACAGTTTTTAGAGAACCTATAGTCATGCAAAATGTTCCTCGTTTGGTAACAAATTGGACAGCTCCAATCATTGTGGGTCGTCACGCTTTTGGAGATCAGTACCGCGCTACAGATGCAGTTTTCAAAGGAAAAGGAAAGTTAACAATGACTTTTACTCCAGAAGATGGTGGTGATGTTCAAAATTTTGAAGTGTATAATTTCAAAGGCGATGGAGTTGGAATGGCAATGTACAATACAGACGAAAGTATCGAAGGATTTGCTCGTTCTTGCTTTAACATGGCATTAACAAAAAAATGGCCTTTGTATTTATCTACAAAAAATACCATTCTTAAAAAATACGATGGTCGTTTCAAAGATATTTTTGAAGAAATTTTTCAAGCAGAATTTAAAGCACAATATGATGCTGCAGGAATCACTTACGAACACCGTTTAATTGATGACATGGTTGCATCTGCTTTAAAATGGAATGGAAATTTTGTTTGGGCTTGTAAAAATTACGATGGTGACGTTCAATCAGATACAGTTGCTCAAGGATTTGGATCTTTGGGTTTAATGACTTCTGTTTTGATTACTCCTGACGGAAAAATTATGGAAGCTGAAGCTGCACACGGAACTGTTACAAGACATTACCGTGAACATCAAGCAGGAAGAAAAACATCCACAAATCCAATTGCATCAATTTTTGCATGGACTAGAGGTTTGGCTTTCAGAGGAAAATTAGACAACAACCAAGAATTAATTACTTTCTGCGAAACACTTGAAAAAGTATGTATTGAAACAGTTGAAAGTGGAATTATGACAAAAGATTTAGCAGTTTGTATTCACGGAAATAAGTTAAATCACGGTGAACATTATGTTTACACGGAAGAATTTTTGGATGCTTTGGATAGAGGTTTACAAAGTAAAATGAACTGAAATTTCAAAAATATGCTATCATTAAATGTAGATTAAACTACTTTTATATATTAGGGGAGATTTCGGTCTCCCTTTTTTTATTGTTAAAAATTATTTTTATTTTTACAGAAAAATCTATTAAATTTCATTTGATTTGAAAAATGAAAAAAACTAAACTAAAAAATTCTAATTGAAACAGCTGAAAAATTTATTTAAACAACCACTATTTTGGATGATTATGGCTGTCTTTTTCTTCAGTTATTTAATACATTTTAGCAAAGTTACAAATTTACAAAAAATGGTTTCCTCTGATGGAGATGGCTACTATGCCTATTTACCAGCACTTTTTATACAAAAAGATGCAAGTTATCAGAAAACCAAGAAAATGCAAGAATCATATAATGTCGGGGTACAGAACTATTATTACCTAAATAAAACAAATAAAGGTAGAGTTGTAAATAAATATTATCCCGGCACTGCAATTTTTCATTTACCTGCATTCACTTTTACAAGTATAATACTTTCTGTTTTTCATAAACCTATAACTGGGTATTCAAGTTTATACATGCTTGGCGTATTTTTTACAGGATTGTTTTTTTCTTTATTTGGAATATATTTTCTCTTCAAAGCCCTAAAGATTTATTTTAAAAATTACTTAAAAGAAAAATCCCACAGTATTTGGATTGGCGTTTTTTGCATTTTTTTTGGAACAAATTTATTCGTTTCCGTACTTTCTAATCCTTCATTATCGCATACCTACTCATTTTTTCTATTTTGTTTGCTTATTTACAATTTTCAAACTTATTTAAGTGATAAAAAAATAATTAAACTTATTTTTCTAGGTTTTTTAATGGGACTAATATTTTTAGTTCGTCCAACAAATATTCTTTTTGTTTTATTCTTAGTTTTCTTCTTTTCATCTTTAAAAGAATTAAAACTTTTTTTAATAGATTTCTTTTCGTTTAAAAAAACCTCCTTCATTTATTTATTAGTCCCTTTTCTATTATTAGCATCAATTATTTTATTTTTGAATAAATGGCAGACGAACGAATATTTTTATTGGTCATATCAAGGTGAAGGTTTTAATTTTTTTAAACCTCACTTTTGGGAAACTTGGTTTTCATATCGAATTGGAATTTTTGTTCATAATCCGATACTATTTATATCATTAATTGGATTGTATTACATCTATAAAGACAATAAATACCGTTTTTATTGCTGGCTTTTCTATTTCATATTTATCACTTACATTATTTCTTCATGGTGGTGCTGGGATTATGAAACCTCGTTTGGTCATCGAGGTTTTTCAGAACATTTTATTTTATTTTTCTTTCCGTTCATTTACCTTTTAAAAAACCTAGGACGAAAAAAAGTTATTGTTTCAATCATTATTTTTTCAATACTTTATATAATGATGCGTTTTTATCAAAAAAATGAAGGGATTTTTCCGAGACAAAAATTTACAAAAGAAACCTATTGGAAAAGCTTTTTAGATTTAAATTCAAATGAAACGGAAAAATATTTGAACCTAGAACATTGTTTTCCTTTTGGTGAAATCAAAAAAACTACGTGTTTAAAAACAAATTACACATTATATAATTTTAATGATAGAAAAGAATTTGCATTTGAAACAAAATTTAACTTTCCTCAAAAGAGAATTCAAAATAGATTTGTAGTTGAAATATCCTTTAAGAAAAAACCTTTGGAAAAAATGAATTGGAAAGACATATTTCTTGTAACAGATTCATATTCCACAATTGATAATTCGAGGGAATATACTGCCACTCCAATCTATACTTATTTTGAAGAAGGACAAGGTAATTTTAGTTCATCAATTATACATAAGGAACTTTTTGTATGTTATAATCAAAAAGATTTTGTCAATATCTATATTTGGAATCAAAACAAAAAAAAATTCAAAATAAAAGATTTAAAAATAAAAATATATGAATATTCAAATGAAAAATAAAAAAATAATTTATGCGTCTTTTTTAAGCATAATTTTATTTTCCTGTAAAGCCATTTCTCCAGTTTCACCAATAATTGCTGTGAGCGAATACATTCCGCCAGTTCAAAAAGTTTCTGTGATGAACATTCCTGTTGAAATGGAAATGAAATCCTATTTCAAAGCAGCAGATGAAGCTGTACCTTATGAATTTAAAGGGAAAGAACAAAAATGTGAAGATGTAAGTTATGACTATAAATTCAATCGTAATCCTATCAAAATTGAAGGTAAAGCAGGAAAAAATTCAGCTTTAGAAATTGGAATTGATATTGAAGGAAAGTATGCTTTGAACTTAAATTACTGTGCCAAATGTACCGATCTCTTTTCAAGTGCACCAAATTGTGTTACCCCAAGAATCTATGCCAGTTGCGGAGTAGATGAGCCAATGCGTCGCATAAAAGTAGAATATACAACCGAAGTTGACTTAAAAAATAATTTTAAATTGGAATCCAAAACAATTCTAAAAGATGTCATTCCAAAAGATAAATGTGCTATCACCGTTTTTTCATACAATGCAACTCCAATGCTTGTAAAAGAAGTAAAAGGAGCATTAAAGGATTTAAGTAAGCAAATTGATAAAGAAATTGAAGCCTTAGAAATAAGAAAAGAAGTCGAAACAATCTGGAAGACTTTTACAACACCAATTGCCATTGAAAATTATGGATTTTTATATCTCAAACCCGAAAAAATTGGTTTAGAAGATTTAAAAATGAAAGGAACAAAATTAAATTTCTCTGTTCTAATTGAAGCTTTTCCAAAGGTAAGTTTAACAAAAGAGCAGGATATCAATTCAAAACTTCCTGATTTAGAAAAAATAAAAGGTGAAGATGGCTTCAATATTAATTTAGATTTAATCGCTGATTACGATTCACTTTCTTCCATTATAAATAGAGAATTAAGTGGAAAAACGATTGATATCAAAAAGAATAAAATAATTCTACAAAAAGCAAAAATTTATGGTGCCTCGAACCAACAATTAAGCATAGAAGTAGAATTTATTGGCACAAAAACTGGAAAAATGTTTTTCCTTGGAACACCCGTTTTTAACGATTCACTGCAAGAAATCTCCTTTCCTGATCTAAGTTTTGAATTAGAAACAAAAAACGCTTTACTAAAAAGTGCTAAATGGTTGTTCAATGATAAGATTACAAGAATGATTCGTTCGTACACAAAATTTAATATGACTGCTGTTTTGGATGAATCTAAGAAAAAAATTGAAACACAATTGAATCAAAAAGTGAATGAAAGTATCTCATTATCAGGAAAAATGAAAGAAGTTAGGGTGAAATCTATTTATCCAGATTCAAAAAATTTGATTATCCAAACAAACCTAAAAGGCAATTTAAACGTTAATATTAAGTAAAGCTCAATTTTTTGGCTCAATTTTTGACTTTAGAAATTCAAATTAAGCTAAGTTTTTAAAAAAAAATTAACTTAAAATTGAATTATTTCTAAAAAAACAACTAAATTTGTCGACAATATATTATGATTCGTAACTCATTTTTAATTCTTACCCTATTTTTAACTAGTTTAGTTACTAATTTTGTGCTTGCTCAAAGTGATCGAAAAATCTCTGATAACATCTCTGATTGTGATGGCGCTACAAATATCTTAAATCCAGGTACATTTGATTTACAATTTACTGGAAAATCTGGTGCGCTTAATGATTTAGAAAAATATCCTTCACTAGCTCTTGTTCAAGAAAAAAACTCTCTTTGGAGTTCATTTGTTGCACCTTTTAACGGTAGAATGTCTCTAAATGTTAAAGTACCAAAAGGTTTAACAAAAATGATCATTTTCACCAATGAATCAAATGATATTTGTGGAGATGTGATCAAAGGTGTTGCAGAAATAAAACGTATGATTTTGAAACCAACAAAATCAGAAATTGGATTGTCTCTATCAGTAGATGACAACTTCTACTACCCAATGGAATTAGTTAAGGGTCAAAGTATTATGATTTTGTTTTTATATGAAAACGAAGAAAAAGTTAAATTAAACCTAACTTTAAAATACGAACCTTTAGTTGATGATCCTGAATTAGAATCTGCTCAAAGTAAAATTGTAGATCAAAGAGACGATGAATTTGCGCCAGCATTTAATATCATGATTCGCGATGTAGAAACAGGAAATCCTGTTATTGCTGATGTGGTAATTACAGGTTTAAAATCAATTTCTGCTTTTTACAATGGTTCAGATTTGTTTTTTAACATGGAAAAATCTGGCAAATTAGCAGTAAGAGTTGATGCACAAGGATATTTTTTTACTGACAGAGAAGAACCTGTAACTGCTGGTTCTGAGCATGAATTAGTGATTTGGCTTGAACCAATTGGCGAAGGAAAAAGTGTGCAATTAGATGAAATTGAATTTATGCCCGGCTCAAGTGAATTTTTACCAAGTTCTGAACCAAAACTAAGACGTCTGAAAGATTTTATGGCACTAAACGCTGGAATTAAAGTTGAAATTCAAGGTCACGTTCAAGAAAAGGGTGAAAATAGTAATGCTGGACAAAAAATTTCTGAAGCAAGAGCAAAAAAAGTGCTCAACTACCTTGTTGACAACGGAATTGAAAAAAGCAGAATGATAGCGAAAGGATATGGAAACACAATGCCTATCTATCCAGATCCGAAATTTGCTTATGAAGAACAAGCAAATAGAAGAGTTGAGATTAAAATTTTGTAGAAATACTTACAAATTAATTTAAAATAAGGTAATTTTTTTCTCAAATTAAGAAAATTTTCTCAATTTAGGAGCGCGGTTTGTTCTACACCTTGAATTAAAGTTCAAAAAAAGATAATTTATGAAAAAAGTATACTTACTCTAAACTTTTCTCATTACCAAACTAAAAACTGATATTAATTAACAGTTTTTAACCAAGAATCTTTGTAAACAAAAGCGATATTCTATTAGCTTTGCAGTATGAAGTCTTTTTTCATAGTTGTACTTTTATTTTTTTCATTTGTAAGTTTTTCGCAAGACTGGAAAGATTCACTTTCGAGTGCACGAAAATTATACAAAGAAGGAAAGTTTGTTGAATCGTTTGAAAAATATAAATCAACAAAAAAAATTGCTCCTAAAAACGTAGATTTATCAGAAGAAATGGCACAAAGTGCGTATAAATCTAATGAATTTAAACAAGCAGAAAAATTATATTCCAAAAGTAAAGCATCAAAAAAATCTTCTTTAGAGAAAGCCAAAACGTATCATAATATTGGTAATTCTCAGTTGAAACAAAAAAATTACAAAGAAGCAGTTGCGGCTTACAAAGAATCCTTGAGAAATAATCCAAATGACGAACAAACACGATACAATTTAGCTGAAGCGCTCAAAAAACAGAAAAAAGAAGAGGAAAAAAAAGACAATAAGTCGGAGGACAATAAGACAAAAGACAAAAGACAAAAGACTGACGAAAATAAAGAAGAACCAAAAGAAAAAAATAAACCTCAAGACAAAAAGAATGAGGAAAATAAACCTTCTGAAGAGAAGTCAGAAGAAAATCAGCAATCAAAATTAAACGATAAAAAAACGGATCGCATGTTGGATGATTTGGTTAAAAAAGAAATGGAAACCAAAAAAAAGATGGGTGGACAAAAATCCAAAAACAAAAAATCTAAAACAGGAAAGGATTGGTAATGAAAGTGTTTTTTAGCATATCGTCTTGTTTGCTCGTTTTTTTGAGTGTTGCACAAAAAGCATACGTTAGTTTGAGTGTGGATACCAAAAACGTAGAAATTGGTAATCCAGTAACATTCACTGTAAAATCAAATGTCGAAGGAAACGTTGAAATTACCTTTCCGGATGAATTTATTCAAGGTTACGGAAGCATGAATGGCATGGAGCAAGAAATGGATCATAATACAGGAACGGTTTCCACCATTTATTATTTTTCACAAAATGGCGCATTCAAGGAAAATGGAAGTTATTCAATTTATGCCTACGTTAAAAACAAAAAAGCAATTTACAAATCAAATAAAGTTGTCGTTAAAGTTGAAAAAGAAACAACTTATTCGACTGATGAAAAGGAAATTTCAAGAAAAAATCAAAGTCAGCCAGTTTTTGGGATTATCCAACGATCAAAAACAAAAATTTACGAAGGAGAATCAATTTTTTTAGAAGCCAAAGTTTATTCTAAATTGGATATTAATATGCTTGAAGCCTACCAATCTTTTGAAATTGATGGAGGATCAGAAATTAAAGAAATAGATAAAACGAGCAATTTATTACTCAAAAAAGAAAATTATAAAGGTTCTCAATACCTAACTTTTACTTATGGCAAACAAGTTGTTTTTCCTTCTTCAACAGGGAAAATGAAAATTAAACCATTTGAAATGTCTTTGCAATATCGCGACGGTGGAATTTTTTCTGATCGCATTTCTTTCACATCAAACGGTGCAATACTTGAAGTGATGCCTCTACCAGGAAATGCTCCCAATGATTTTATTGGTGCAGTTGGAAAATTTGATTTCTCATATAAAATTGATAAATCCAATATTAAAGAAAATGATGTTGTAGTTTTAGAGATTGAAATTTCTGGTACAGGAAATATTCAAAACATCAATAAACCAAATTTAAATCTTCCGAAAGGATTGATTGTTTATGGTGATCCAGAAATCAAAGAGAATATAAATTATGGAAATAATGGAGCTGAAGGTTCAATTATTTACACCTACAATTTACAAGCACTTTCTCAAGGACATAAAAATATTCCTGCTTTATCAATATCCTATTTTGACCCCAACTTAAAAAAATACACAACGATTAAAAAAGAAGGGATTTCCATTTCCGTTTTGCCTTCAATTTCAAATCAAACGAATGATAAGATTGTAAAAAATAATGACTTTAAATCAGCTGAAAATTCAAAATCCGAAGAAATTTCAACCAGTAAAAATTCTCCTAAAAAAGAAAATGTTTCATTTACAAACTCAATTTGGTTTTGGCCAAGCGTTATAAGTCCTTTGTTTCTAGCATTTATTGGAGGAATTATCTTGTTTAGAAAGCAACAAAATTCTTCTTCAAAAGAAATTACTAAAACCTCAAAAATAAAATCTTTGGACAAATCTGCCAAAAATAAAGCAATTTCAGCTATAAGTTCCAATCTAGATTTAGCCAAAAATTTTAATCAATCTGGAAAAACAAAAGAAGCCTTTGCACAACTCGAATTGACACTAAAGTCACTTGCCTATCTTTTCGTAAATGAAGAAACGACTATTCATTCAATTTATGAATTAAATTCAATTTTGAAAGAAAATAATGTCACAGAAACATTGATTTTAAGCATAAATTCCTGCCAATTAAAGTGTGAAGAAGTTCGATATACTTTTGATGATTCAAATCTGGACTGTGAAAAAACGATTGATGAAGTTGAACAAATTTTCAATCAAATATCCTAAAAGTATGTCTCAAATTTTAGAAAGTAAAAATTTAACTTTACGGAAATTTGAAGAAAATGACAGTCAATTTATATTAAAGCTTCTAAATTCTTCTACTTGGCTTGATTTTATTGGAGATAGAAAAGTTAATACGGATCAAGAAGCAAAAAATTATTTATTAAACGGACCTTTAAAAAGCTACAAACAAAACAATTACGGATTGTGGCTTGTTGAAACAAAAATCAATAAAATTCCTATTGGAATTTGTGGGATTATCAAAAGAGCTGATTTAGACTTCCCAGATATTGGTTATGCCTTTTTGCCTGAATATACAGGAAAAGGATTTGCATATGAAATTTCAAAAGAAACTGTAATTTATGCAAAAACAATTCTCAAAATTGAAAAAATGTGCGCTCTTACTGAAGCAAGAAATATTTCCTCTGTAAAATTATTAACAAAGATTGATTTTAAATTTAAAAAATCAATCTTTTATGGAGAAGAAAACGAAGAATTGAATTACTTTGAAAATTTTTAATTATTTTCAATCTTTTTATCGGCTAAAATAATTAAACGACTTTATGGAAATCAGACAAGCAAAATTGGGAGATGAAACTGGAATTTTTGCATTAATTTGCGAACTTGCAAAATATGAGTTAGCACCCGAACAAGTTACAAATACTGTAGAAAATTTAGCCTTAGACTTATTTCAGGAAAAGATATGCGAGGCTATTGTTGCTGAAGAAAATAATGAAATAATTGGTTTCGCTCTGTGGTACACTTCCTACTCTACTTGGAAAGGAAAATGCTTGTATTTAGAAGATTTTTATGTACTACCAAAATATCGAGAACAAAAAATCGGCAGTCAATTGTTTGATCAGGTTGTTGAAATTGCCAAAGCAACTGGTGTAAAAAGAATGGATTGGCAAGTTTTGGAGTGGAATCAATTAGCCTTGGATTTTTATAAAAGAAAAAATGCAATTTTAGATCCTGAATGGATTAATGGACGATTATTTTTTTAAATAACATCATCAAACAATAAACTTTGTGAAAATACTGTTATTTTTTAAAATCAATTATTACATTTAAAATTAAAGTGCTAACTTTGGCTTCCGTTAATTTATTTTAATATCAAAAACATGAAAAAAATTACATTTTTATTATTCGTTTCAACAATTATATTTGGGACATTAAATGCACAAAAATCTCCTGAATTAATTGAAAAAACTTTTACTGACTTAGGAAAAATTTTAGATTTTAAAGCAATTTTAAACTCAGAGAAAAATTTATCATCAAATACCTCAGAAAACAAATTAGTTTTGGAATCAAAAAGTTTTACTTCAAGTGAAGCCAGATTTATTGAACTTTCAAAACTTCAAGTTGCAGAATTAATTACTGCAATGAACACAATCAATTCAACTTATTTTAGTTCAACAAGAAAAACAAATGTTGAAATTTCAACAACTTCATTCAATGGCTTAGAAGTTGGCTGTATATTTGAAGTTGCAGTTGAAAAAGCAGCAGCAACAGCAGCAACAAAAAAAGAAAAATATTACATCGAAACAAAAGATAAGTACTATGAAGGAAAAATCGTTAATACAGATCAAAGTGGAACTTATATCTGGAAAGAAGTTGCAGTAACCTCTTCAAACAAAGAAGTTACTGGTAAATGGGTTCCTTTTGTTAGAACTCTAAATTCAACAAGTAAAACGACAACAAGTATTACAATTGATGAGTTCAAGGCTTTTGTTAAATTTTTAGAAGAAAATGTTACAAAAATGTAATTAACATAATTTTCACTAAAAGCTCATCAAAATTTGATGAGCTTTTTTTTTATAATTTAGGTTTATTTATCACATTATTATAAGAAATTATTCTACCTTTGTTGATTGAAATATACATCCTAACAAGTTTACATTTTCTTTTCAAAAAGTTAGTGTTTATTAAGGGTTTAATCTAATTTCTCTGTTCTAGGTAAAATTTTTATGCGTAAGTTGTTTGCATTTTTTAAACGGTTTCAAGTTTTTCTATTATTCATAGGACTTCAATCGCTTTCTTTATACATTTATTTTACTTTTTTAAGTTTCCCAAAAACTCAAATTATTACAAGCACAAATTTTGTAACAGGAAAAATTTTGTTAGCAAAAAATGATGTTACAAAACTTTTTAACCTATCAAATACAAATTTAAAATTACAGCAAGAAAACATCAAATTACGTCAAAAAAATCCTATCTCACTTATACAAATAACTAGGAAATCTGTAAAAATTGATGACACCTTATTTCATCAACAATACGAATACATTCCAGCAACAGTAATTAATTCAACTTTTGATAAACGAAATAATTATTTCACTCTAAATGTTGGCTCTTTACAGGGAATAAAGCGTGATATGGGTGTTTTTTCAGATGCAGGTGTTGTTGGAGTAGTCCATTTTGTTAGTGAACATTTTTCAATAGTAAAATCTGTTTTAACGAAAGATATTAACATCGATGTAATGGTTGAAAAAACAGATGTACATGGACTATTAAAATGGGATGGAACTCACGCTCGATTTGGTAAAATTACAGGAATTTCTAATGATTTACGAATAAAAAAATGGCGAAAAGTTGTTACGCGAGGAGGTTCAGCTATGTTTCCAAAAGGAATTCCTGTGGGAAAAGTTTCAAGTATTGCATCAATCGAAGGACAACCATTGTGGGATGTAACAATTTTATTTTCTGAAGATTATCGTAAAATTCAACGCGTTTACGTAATCAAAAATTTATTGAAAACAGAACAAGAAAAAATAGAGTCACAAATTCCAGAAGATATTATCGAATGATTCAGTTTATAAAACATTTTGTACGATTTGTGATTTTTGCATTGGCACAAGCTTTGATTTTTAATCAATTAGAAATAGATTATGGGATTCAGTTCATGGTATATCCTTTATTCATTTTTCTTTTACCCTTTGATTTGAATATTTTTTTAAGTCTATTGATTGCTTTTATTTTTGGTTTGACAATTGACTCTATATCCAATACTTTTGGACTTCACGCTTCTTCAGCAGTTCTTATTGCTTATATTCGTCCACACATATTTAAATTATTTGAACCTAGGGATTCTTATGATCCTGGAAGTGAATTATCACTCCAAAACATGGAATTTAGGTGGGTGTTTTCTGTTTTTGGCTTATTACTTTTAATTCATCATTTTTGGTTCTTCTTGATGGAAATATTCAAATTTAATGAACTACTTTTTGTTTTCCAAAAGACAATTTTGAGTTTGCCTTTTTCAATTGTCATTTGTATTCTTATACAAACTATTTTTCTTCGTAAAACGAAAACAAAATGAATTTTGACAGCCGAAAATATGTCGTAATAATCTTTTTTATATTAATTGGGATTATTTATTCTTCAAGGCTTTTTTACATGCAAATAATTGATGATAGTTGGACTTTAAGAGCTGCTGAAATTTCCGAAAAACGTGTCCTGATTACACCGCCAAGAGGAGTTGTTTTTGATCGAAAAGGGAAAAAAATTGTAACAAATAGAACTTATTACAATTTAATGATGGTTGAAGAAAACATCAAAAATTTTGATACTGTTTCCTTTGCAAAATTAATTGGATGGAGCCCAGAAAAAGTAAAATACCGTTTTAAAGAAATTGTTCGTGGTGAAGGTAAATATTATAGTAAAATTACAGGTAAAACTACTCCAAATTACCAAAAAATCAGACCCTACCCTTTTGTAAAAGAATTGACAATTGACGAAATGTCTGTCATTGCTCCTTATTTAGAAAATTATCCAGGATTTTATGAAGAAATAACTTCTATGAGATCCTACCCTTTCTCTAATGCGGCAAATATTTTAGGTTATCTTTCTGAGGTAAATGCTGATGATATTAAAGAAGATAAATTTTACAAATCAGGAGATAATATTGGAAAAGCTGGAATTGAAAAGTTTTATGAAAAAGATTTAAGAGGAAGAAAAGGTGTACACTACATTGTAACTTCGGCAATGAATAACGTAATTGAAGCTTATGCAGGTGGAAAATATGATACTACAGCAAAGCAAGGCCCTGCCCTAAGACTCGGAGTTGACATCGAGCTGCAAGCTTATGGTGAAAAATTAATGGTCAACAAGAGAGGTTGTATCGTTGCAATCGAGCCAAAATCTGGAGAAATTTTAGCTTTAGTTTCTGCTCCATCCTTTGATCCAAACTTATTTGTTGGAAATAGAAATATTTCCCTAAATTATCCAAAATTAGTTTTAGATCCCGATAAACCATTATATCCAAGACCTTTAGCTGCTGAATATCCTCCCGGTTCAATTTTAAAATTAGTTCAATCATTAATTGGATTGCAAGAAGGAGTAATTACTATTGAATCAGGTTTTCCGTGTAATAAAAGTATTGTTGGTTGCCACAATCACCCCATGGCAACAGATTTAAAAAAGGCGGTGCAATATTCTTGCAATCCTTATTATTATGCCGTAGTGAGGAAAATAATCCATAAAGGTAGGAAAAAAAATTTCTACGAAGATGCAGAAGCTGGTTTAAATGTTTGGGCAAAATACATGCACAGTTTTGGTTTAGGTGAAAAATTTGAAACTGACATTACTGGTTTAAGACCAGGATTAATTCCAGACTCTAAATACTATGACAAATGGTATGGTCATTTATTGTGGGCTTTTAGTACAATTCGTTCGATTTCAATAGGACAAGGAGAAGTAAAAGTTACGCCATTACAAATGGCTAATATTGCTGCAATAATTGCCAACAAAGGATGGTATTACACCCCGCATTTTGTTAGAGCAATTGGCGGACAAGGTTCAAATCCATTATTCAAAAAAGTGAATAGAACAATGGTAGATCCCATTCATTTTGATGGAATTCAAGAAGGTATGAGAAGGGTTGTAAATGAACCAAGCGGAACGGGTTCAAAAGCACGAATTAAAGGTATCACCGTTTGCGGAAAAACTGGAACAGTTCAAAATCCACAGGGGGAAGATCACTCCGTATTTTTGTGTTTTGCACCTTTAGAAAATCCCAAAATCGCTATTGCTTGTATTGTTGAAAATGCTGGTTGGGGTGGCTCTTGGGCAGCACCAATTTGTAAGTTAATGATAGAAACTTATTTACAAGGAAAAGTAAGCGATTTAATGAAAGAAAAATCAATTATTGATGCAAATTTATTGAATGTTAAGAAAAAGAAATCGAAATATGCTATTCATTAACAAAGACTACCAGACTTAGGACTGCAAGATAAAAGACTTTATTAATCGTTAGATAAAAATAAACATCTTTATAAAATACTTTGTATGTTCTTCTCAAAAATAATAGTGCGTAATTTATGCTTTTGAGTAAAAAAATAAGGACAACAAGAAAAATAACAAAATAAAAAAATAAAATTTGGCAAGAGAAGTATCATTCAGTAAATCAATTGATTGGCCGCTATTTTTAGTGTTCATGCTTTTTCTATG
>CAMBRH010000048.1 GCA_945870115.1 Chitinophaga pinensis
TGCGTTTTAAATTTCGTGGAATTAATGGAAAAGATTTGATTTCAAAATTGGAAGAAGATTAAAATGTTGAGGTTATTTTGATGGATATTCAGATGCCTGAAATGGACGGAATTCAAGCTACAGAAATAGTAACCCAACGTTTTCCACACATAAAAATCATCATGCTGACTGTTTTAGATGATGAAACACACATTTTTAAAGCAATTCAAGCGGGAGCAAACGGCTATATCCTAAAAGATGAGCCACCAAAAAAATTATTGGAAGGAATACAAGACATTATTCAAGGTGGAGCTCCAATGTCTGCAGGAATTGCGCTTAAAGCAATGCGTTTGTTAAGAAATCCATTAGAAATTTCCGAAAATGAAGTCGAAGCTGAAAAAACAAATTTAACTTCAAGAGAACTTGATGTTTTAAATCAACTTTGTAAGGGTTTTGACTATAAACAAATTGCTGATTTTTTAAATATTTCTCCGGCAACTGTTAGAAAACACATTGAAAATATTTATTTTAAACTACAAGTTCACAATAAAGTTGAGGCGATACAAAAAGCTACGAAGCAAAGATTGGTTTAGTGATGAGTTATGAATGTTGAGTTATGAATCTTAAATTATAAAAGTGAGAAACTGAATTTTTTGTTTCTAAATCGAACTTAACTCATAATTCATCACTCAAAATTCATAATTTTCTTTGTATCATATAAACCGCAGAAATCCCTAATAAACCTCCGATTATTGTGTGAATTTCTAATTTTTCGTCCAACAACAACCAAGAAGAAACTGCCGCAGAAAAGGGAACTAAAAAGATAAAACTACTTGCTTTTTCAGAACCTAATTTTGAGGTAGCGTAAAAATAAATTGTTGTTGCAATACTCGTTACAATCGCTCCGCCAAACAAAACATTTCCCCAAAAAATGAATTCAGTTTCATGTAAATTTTGTTTCAAATCAATAAGATTTATAAATGGCAATAATACTAGAAAAGTCAAAAAATACATCCATAAACTAAAACTAAATGGTGAACCATAATCGTTTGATTTTGCTGTAAATCGACTCATTATTGACCATAATAAGGCTGAAGCTAAGAAATAAAGGTTTCCGCTCAAAAATATGGAATCTAAATTCCCCCAGATTTTTAGCAGCACACAACCAGCTAATAAGCCTAAGAATAATCCAATTCCTTCATTTTTAGATGGTCTTTTCCTTTGGATAATTAAACTTAAAGTATAAGCAAATATTGGATTTAAAGTAGTTACCAAAACACCTCCAGCACCTGCAAATCCTTTTGACAATCCTTGAAACATGAAATAACTATAAACTGCCAAAAGCAAAGCAGAAATAACCACGAACGGAATTCCTTTGCGTTTTATTTTTAGTGGGATTTTTAAGAAAAACAAAATTGGTAGCAAGGTAATAAACACAACAGCGTACCTGTAAATCGTTAAATTTACAGGATTACTATAAGCTGTCAATATTTTTGCTGATGGCCACGATAATCCCCAGAAAATCATAGAGATGATCATGGAAATTAAAAGCGTGTTATTTTGTTTCAAATTGAAAAATGAAATTTAAACTTTTTTTAATCACTAAAATAACAAAAAGAAGTCCTTTTGAACCGAAATTACTTATTACTTAAAGTTTGACTTCTATCTGGTCCAACAGAAACAACGGTAATCGGAACTTCAAGTTCTTTTTCTAAATAAGTCACATAATCTTTTAGAGCTTGAGGTGCATTATTAAAATCTTGCAATTGTGTCAAATCTGTATTCCATCCATTTAATTCTTTGTAAATTGGTTTAATTTCTATTCCTTCAATATCATAAGGCATATAATCAAACAATTCTCCATCAATTTCATAATGTGTACACACTTGAATCTTGTCAAAAATGCTTAAAATATCCGCTTTCATCATGGATAATTCTGTTACACCATTAATCATAATTGCATATTTCAAAGCTGGTAAATCTATCCAACCACATCTTCTTGGTCTTCCAGTCGTAGAACCAAATTCACGTCCTTCCTGACGCATTTCCTCCCCTACCTCATTAAGTAATTCAGTTGGGAATGGTCCACTACCAACTCTTGTACAATATGCTTTGAAAATTCCAATTACTTTTCCAATTTTTGTTGGTGGAACACCTAATCCTGTGCAAGTTCCAGCCGTGATTGTATTGGAAGAAGTAACAAACGGATAAGATCCAAAATCAATATCCAGCATAGTTCCTTGAGCACCTTCGGCCAAAACTTTTTTTCCAGCTTTAAGTTCCTTGTTAATGAAAATCTCTGTATCAATACATTTTAAAGATTTCAATAATTCGATTCCTTCAAAAAATGCTGGTTCAAGTACCGATAAATCATATTCAAAACCATCATAGTGTTTTAAAATCCCGATGTGTTTGTCAACTAAAAGTTGGTATTTTTCTTTAAATTTAGGAGAGAAAATATCACCAACACGTAATCCATTACGTCCTGTTTTATCCATATAAGTTGGTCCAATTCCTTTTAAAGTAGAACCAATTTTATTTTTACCTTTAGCCGTTTCAGATGCTGCATCTAACAACCTATGTGTCGGCAAAATTAAATGTGCTTTTTTTGAAATAACTAAATTATTATCAAAATCAATGTTGAATGGTGCCAATTTTTCAATTTCCTTTTGAAAAATCACTGGATCAATAACAACACCGTTTCCGATTAAGTTTAATACGTTTTTTCTAAAAATCCCTGATGGAATGGTATGAAGAACGTGTTTAATTCCTTCAAACTCTAAGGTATGACCTGCATTTGGTCCGCCTTGAAACCGCGCAATAATATCAAATTGCGGTGTTAAAACGTCAACAATTTTCCCTTTTCCTTCATCTCCCCATTGAAGACCTAACAATACATCTACTTTCATTTAAAAAATGTTTAAAATTTGCTTAGCAAATCTCGTTATTAGTCTTACCTACTTGAAAGACTTTTATTATTTATTGAATTAATACGATTTAAACAGCTTGAATTTTTGTCAAAGCGTCCGAAACACTTGGAGATAGCGTAAAAATTTCATTTAATTTAGAAATTTTCAATAATTTTTCTACATTTCCTTGAACTCCACATAAAATGATTTCCCCACCAACATTTCTAATTCTAGTTAATGAACGAATGAAAAAATTTAGTCCAGAGCTTGTGATGTATTCTAATTTGGAAACATCGTATAAAAATGATTTATTTTTGGATTCAAGTTCTTTGTCAAGTGTGTTTAAAATATCTGTTGTTTCTTCAGGATTATTTATTTTCCCTGCGAAAGAAAAAATAACAGAACTTGATTGATGTTCTACTTTAATTGTTAAACTCATTTTGTTTCGGTATTATTTTTCACTCCATAAAAATAAAGTGAATGATGTTGAATAGTCACGCCAAAAACTTCTTCTATTGTTGCTTTTATATTTTGAATTCGTGGGTCACAAAATTCAATGACCTCACCTGTGTCAGTACAAATAACATGATCGTGTTGCTTTGAACCGTGAGATTTTTCAAATTGAGCAATGTTTTTCCCAAATTGATGTTTTCGAACCAAATTACAAGCTAATAATAAATCGATTGTATTGTAAAGTGTTGCTCGAGAAACACGGTATTTTTGAATTTTCATTCTAACATACAAGGCTTCGATATCAAAATGTTCTTTAAAATTATAGATTTCCTGCAAAATAGCATATCTTTCAGGGGTTTTACGATGGCCATTTTGTTCCATGTAAGCTGAAAAAATATCCCTAACTGTTTCTTGTAAATCTTCTAAAGCCATTTTATCTAAGGAAAAAACAAAATTAAGTATTAAAGTTTAAATGAAATTTTACATTTCAAATATTAATCAACAATGTTATGCACAATTTTGACAATATTTAGAATAAAAAAAGCTGCACAAATTAATGCGCAGCTTCAAAATCTAAATTTTTTAAAATTTATAAATCATCAGGTAATTTTACCGTTTTTGCAGTTTTTGCTTTTGGTTTTAAATTATCAATAAATACAATTCTAAATTTTTCACCAGCTGGAGTCATAATCATTTCTGATATTCCATTGCTAATTGATGGTGGTCCTTTTTTAATATTATAAAATTTTGATTCTAGTGGCTCATAAGTATCATCATCATATTTAATTAAAATTGAAACGATTAATCCATTTTCAACGCGCGCCTTTCCAGAAACACAATTTGAACCATTTGCATCAAAGTAACTTAAAATAACGTTTCTGTGCATATCATCTGCAATTGTATAAGATCCTCTTTTAGCAAATGCATTTTCTAATTTTTTGAAACAATCATCTTCTTGCGCGAAAGCACCTAGAAATGAGATGATTGTTAAACTTAAAAGTAAATATTTTTTCATTTTTGTTGGTTTTATGAGTTTCCTCGGTTTCAAATATACTAAGTTTGTTTAAAATATTGTACTACTTTTGATAAAAAAAATTAATTTTGACAAAAATCAATACAAATGTCGTCAAATCAAATAGCAGACCATTTTTCTCAAGCATTAGAAATTTTGCAAAAATTTAACACTTCAGAGAATTTTGATAAGATAGAAAATGCTGGAAAAATATTCGTTAACTCACTGAATAACAAAGGAAAAATCTATAGTTGTGGCAACGGTGGTTCGATGTGTGACGCGATGCACTTTGCAGAAGAATTAACTGGAAGATATAGAGGAAATAGAAAAGCATTACCAGCGATTTCTATCTCAGATGCGAGTCATATTTCATGTGTTTCGAACGACTATGGCTATGAATTTATTTTTTCTCGCTTTTTAGAGGCTTGGGGACAAGAAGGTGATGTTTTGTTAGCAATTTCTACGTCTGGAAACTCAAGAAATGTAATTAATGCCATTCACACTGCAAAAAAAGCGGGAATGAAAATTGTTGCTTTGACAGGAAAAGATGGTGGAGAAATTGCCTCACTTTGTGACGTTGAAATCAGAGCACCACATTCAGAATTTGCTGATAGGGCGCAAGAAATTCACATCAAGGTAATTCATAGTTTGATAGATTATATTGAGTGTAATGTGAAGTGAATTTCAATAAAAAATCAATTTATTTCAATAACAAAACATTTCCTGAAATTAATTTCGTTTTCATATCAACCAAAGACAAAAATTCAATTTGCCAAGAATAAATTCCTTCTTGTGCTATAAAACTTCCGTATGTTCCGTCCCAACCAACTTTTGAGTCTAAAGATTCAAAAATTAATTCACCCCAACGGTCAAAGATTCTCAATTTATAACTTGTAAGTTCAAATCCTGAGGTAAAAACAGGTTTAAAATAGGTATTAAATTCATTTCCATCTGGAGTAAAAGCATTTGGAACATAATAAATTAAATCATCTTTAAATCGAAAATCTAATTTGGTGGTGTCTGTACATCCAATTTCTGATTTTGCGACTAAAGTAATTGTATAATTGTCTTTTGCATTTTTGAAATATGTATGAATTGGATTTGTTTCATTTGAAAATGCTGAACTATCACCAAAATCCCATTCATAAAAAGTAGCATTTAATGAGCTATTTTGGAAAAACAAACTAGACTCATCAACACTGTTTTCTGTTTCATTAAAATAAAATGATGCAATTGGCACTAAATTTATACAAATTAAATCAGGTTTAGTTAGAGAATTTTCACAACCATTGATTGAAGTAATTAAAGTTACGCTAAAGCATTCAGATGAGCCAGAAAAAGATTTTGTTATATTTTCTCCTTGAATTAAATTAGCATCATTAAATAACCACTCAGAATTTGCTGCATTTGGACTTGTATTAATAAAATTAACAACTAAAGGTGAACATCCAACCGTTGTATCTTGCGTAAAAGTTACCGTTTCAAGTGGAGTTAAATTTATTTGCATTTGGTCTCCAAAGACACAGCCATTCAAATCTGTTCCAATCACTGAATATATGCCAGATTGTGATGGAATAAATGCAGAACCATTAACCACATTATTATCCCATAAATAAGTGATTCCGCCACTCGCATTTAAAGTGATACTTTTTCCTTCACAAATTGTGGTATCATTTCCTGCAAAAATCGTAGGCAATGGATTAACAACTAAACTTGCTGTAGAAATACATGTTGCTAAATCAGTAACTACTGTAACTAAATAATCATAGGTTCCAGCAACTAAAGGAGAATTATTTCCCAAAACATTTTGTGATGTTGAGTTAATTCCATTTCCAGACCATGTATAAGAAACAACATTTGGAACGTTTGAAGCACTTAAATCAAAAGTTTCCCCAATACAAATCGGAGAATTTACAGATGCCAAAACAGTACAGGTTGGAATATTACAATCAATAACATTAATGTTAATTATTTCAGTATCATTACACCCCCCATTTCCTAATGAATAAGTAATTGGATGAATGCCAACTCCAGCAATCAATGGATTAAAACTACCATTTGCACTTATACCATTTCCAATCCATGTTCCACCAAAATTTAATGAAGTCAGTTGACTAATTGGGTCATCAAGGCAAACATCACCTAAAACAGAAGTTATTGTTGCATCAGCTATTCCGGCAACTGTAATAATGGAATTTGCTGTACAAGTAGCTCCGGCAATTGTAACCAAAACAGTGTAAGTATATGTTCCAGCCACAAGCGGAGATGGAATATTTGTTGGATTTTGAATTACCGAATTAAACCCATTTCCCGACCAAGCATAAGAAATAGAATTGGCGACATTTGAAGCAAGTAAATCAAACGTTTCACCAATGCAAATATTTCCAGAATTACTTGCATTAACAGTACAAGTAGGAACTGAGCAATCAATTACATTTATTATTGTTGAACCACTTGCATTACAAGGTGCCACACCGATTTCATAATTAATTGTTTGCGCACCAATTCCAGCAATTGCAGGATTGAATATCCCATCACTTGAGACACCATTTCCTGTCCAGGTTCCACCTAAATCAGCTGCATTCAATTGAAAACTTGCAGCATCGTTGCAAATATTTCCAGGAACAGAAGTAACAGTTCCGTTAGGCGCACCAGATTGTGCTCCGGTTGGACCAAGTTCTAATGTAAAACTTGTATTTTCAGTTGAATAATCGTGGGCAATTACCATAATTGTTTGACCAGCAACAACATTAGGAGCAGTTACAGAAGATGAGCAAGGAAAATCATCTCCAAATTGAGTGCATCCAACTAAATCTGTAGCATAATTACATCCAATTTCATTTGCATCATTTAAAACAGCATCACATGGACTTACTCCAGCTGGAATATTATAAACTATTACATCAACAAAACCTTGACCTGAATTCCCCTCAATCAAAAGGTTTAAAGGTCCAGTTGAAGTAATTTGAAGTAGAATAAAGCCAAATCCAAAATCATTTCCAAAACTTCCAGTTGAACAACCAACAGGATCTGCATAATCTGTTGGAGGACCAGCTGTATTTTGATCAAAACCAAAAGGACCAGCAACGCCAGCTGAACAAATTGAAACATCAGAATTACAACCTTGCGAAAAGATTGAATTATTTATCAATAAAATAAGAAAGAATAGACTAAGATAAATTTTCATATTTTTAAATGTTTGATCTAATTAATCTTTCTAAAAACTCTACATAATTCTTGTACTCTAAGGGAAATTGAATATACCAATTTTCGATTAAACTAGTTCTATTCTCTATACTTACATTATTTAATATACTCAATGGACAATTTGGAGCCAATTCTAGTCTTTTAGTTTCTACAAATTGAAAAACACTGTCTTTTATTTCTGTATTATTTGTAGTTATTTTTGTTAAATCTCTTTGTGTATTTTCAAAACGTTGAATTTTACGAATAACAGTATTGTCAGTTTGTGAAAAACTAAGAAAAGAAGAAAATAAAAAAAAGATAATAAATGTATATTTCATAAAAGTGAAGCCTTATTTGAATACAAATTTAAGAAATTATTAATTATTTATCAATTTTTTTTTAAGTTAAAATTGTTATCCTAAATAAAATTGTAATTTTGTGTAAAAATTAAATATTAAATGGGATCAATAGCAGCATTTTTTGAAACTGGCGAACAAACAAGCCAAAAAGGACATTTTAGAAACCTTGTATTAATTGCAAGATATGACGGGGTGATTTTAGATAAAGAAAACAATTTATTGAACAAAATTGCTCAAAGACTTTCAATTACCGACGAACAAGTGAAGGAAATTCTTGAAAATTCTGATTCTTATCCTGTAATTCCTCCTTATTCTAGAGAAGAACGCTACGAAAGATTCATTCAATTAATACAAATGGCTATGATTGATGGTGTTATGAGTCATGAAGAATTAATTTTTGTTAAACATATTGGAATCTCATTGGGATTTTCAGATGAAACAATTGAGTCAAAAACAAAAGTAATTATTGACAAAATAAATTCAGGATTATCTAAAGATGAAATACTTGAAGCAATACTTTAATTAATATAAAATAATTTTTAAAATCCATCCGCCGCGGCGGATGGATTTTTTTTTCAAAAACAAATGCAGTTACAAGGAAAAGTTTTAAAATCTACGGGAAAGTGGTATATCGTTGAATTGCCTGACAATTCGATAATTGAATGCCGAATCCGTGGAAAAATTCGCCTTGAAAAATTAAGAACAACCAATCCTATTGCCGTTGGAGACGAAGTTTTTATCAATGAAAAACCTGATGAAGAAGGTAAATATGTAATCAACGACTACCAAGAACGAAAAAATTACATTGTCCGTAAATCAACTAATTTGAGCAAGCAAATGCAAATTTTGGCAGCAAATATTGACCAAGCTTATTTGCTAGTAACTTTAAAATCTCCTCAAACACATTTAGCATTTATAGATCGCTTTTTAGTTGCAGCTGAATCTTTTAGAATTCCTACCACCCTACTTTTCAATAAAATTGATCAATATTCAGAAAAAGAAATAATTGAAATTGATGAAATAATCAAAAAATACCAACAAATTGGATATCCTTGCTTTAAAATATCGGGTTTAAAAGGGGAAGATGTTCATTTTTTAAGAAATGAAATTGCTGGAAAACAAGTCATGATCTCAGGTCACAGTGGCGTTGGTAAAAGTACTTTAATTAATTCATTGGATCCCACATTTGCAATTAAAACAAATGCAATTTCGGCCGCTCATCAGCAAGGACAGCATACAACGACTTTTGCAGAAATGCACAAATTAGATTTCAACGCTTATATCATTGATACACCTGGTATTCGTGCTTTTGGAATAGTAGATTTAGATAAAGAAGTAATTTCTCATTATTTCCCTGAAATGCGACAATTAATTGGAAAATGTAAATACCATAATTGCCAACATCTTAACGAACCAAAATGTGCTGTAAAAGATGCTGTAGAAAATGGTGAAATTGCAGAAAGTCGCTTCAATACTTATATTCAGTTAATGACGGAAGATGAAAATGAGGTGCATCGAAGAAAAGAGATTTGAATTCTAAAGATGAATAAAACTTTTTTTGAGATTTAGAGTTTTTTTTGTTATCTTTGGAATTCAATTTTATTTTCAATGAAGAAATTTCTCTGCTTATTAGTTCTCCAATTTATATTTTTTTCAACTTATTTTTCTCAAATAGTAGATCCATTTGCAATTAGATACCAAATTAACCAAAAAGGTGGATTGGTTTTTTTAGCAAACACTTCAGTTTCAGGTTCAAACTCAGCCAATAGCGAAATGCCACCTGGAGGCAGCAGCGACAATAACGGTGAGACAATGAATTTCGTAGATATTGACAGCGACGCTTCAACTTTTATGTCCTCAGCAGATCAATTAAACCTGCCTAATTGTAGCGAAGTTTTATGGGCTGGCTTGTATTGGCAAGGAATGGTAAACAATGTCCCTGAAAGCACTCCAAATTATTCTCAAAGAAATAAAATCAAATTAAGTGTCAATAATGGTGCTTACACTCAATTAACCGCTGATGAATTGCTTGATAATGTTACTGGAAAAATGACTTATTTCAGTTTTAAAGACATAACTTCCATTCTTCAGTCTAATCCAATTAACGCCAATTATAAACTTGCAAACGTTGTAACAGAAACTGGTTCAAATACGTTTGGTGGTTGGACAATTGTTGTTGTTTATAGAAATATTTACGAAACGATGAAAAACTTAACCGTTTTTGATGGTCTTGCAAATGTAAGTTCTGGTGCTTCTGGAACAGTAAACATTGACATAAATGGGTTTTTAACTCCTCCTTCAGGCCCCGTAAATTTTGAATTGGGAGTTGTAGCGCATGATGGTGATCGAGGTCAAACTGGAGATCAATTGGCATTTAATGGAGCTGGAACTTTTGTTGGAATTAGTGATGCACTGCATGATTTAGATAATGCTTTTAACAGTACCATTTCAAAAAATGGAGTATTAACGCCTTTAAGAAATCCAAGTTTTAATAATAATTTGGGGCACGATGCAAATATTTATTCTCCAAATAATTCAACATTTAATTACATAGGAAATTCTGCTACGAGCGCCTCTATTCGACTTTCAACAAGTTTAGAAACCGTGCTATCAAGCGTTATTACTTCTGCAATAGATATTTATGAACCTGATTTGCGGGCCTCTGTTTCTTTTACGGATTTAAATGGCGGAACCGTTAGACCAGGGGATATTTTAGAATATGCTATTACAGCAAAAAATATAGGCTCTGACGTATCCATAAACTCTATTTTAACGGACACTTTGGATAGCCGTTTAACGTATATTCCTGGGACTTTAAGAATAACTTTTGGTCCAAATAGCGGCACTAAAACTGATGCACTTGATGCAGATCAAGGTGAGTTTTTTTTAGCGAACAATGTTATCGTTGCTCAAATTGGAACTGGTGCATCAGGAGTAAATGGTGGTGCAATTGTCAATTCTTCTACAGGAGCTGATAGCACAGTTATTAAATTCAGGGTTCAACTTACCAATGATTGTGCGGTCTGGCAATGTGGTTCAGTTTTAATAAACAAAGCATTTTTATTTGGAACTGGTCAAATTTCTGGCATTACGAACGGAAATGATGGTGCATCTGATTTATTGGATCAAAATGGATGTCCATCGCTGGAAAGTGGCCTCGTAAATATTGATGTTAGCGCCTGTCCAGATACAGTCATTACTTTTACCGATACTTTGTGTGTTGGTCAAAACATTTCGCTTAGTTATCCTAATTCTACTTTTTTAACTTTCTCTTGGGAAGGACCAAATGGTTTTACTTCCGCAATTAATAATCCTACTATTCCAAATGCGCAACAAATTAATAGTGGCGATTACATTTTACATGTTTCTTACAATGGAGAATCTTGTATTGATGACACGATTGCTGCTGTTTTTGTTGCTCCAAATCCAACGATACAATTAATTGAAATTCAAGATGACACCTGTTTTCAAGCTGGTTCTGGCTCAATTCAAGTTCTTGGAGTTGGAAATGCTCCTTTCTCTTATTCATGGTCAAACGGTGATCAAGATTCTTTAGCTCAAAATCTTCTAGCAGGTACTTACACCATCACAGTTCAAAATACTTTTGGCTGTTCTGCTTCAAATTCTTTTACAGTCACTGAACCACCAATTATGACAGTAACAGCATCTATTACTTCGAATTTCAATGGTAGTGACATTTCTTGTTTCAATGCTTCTGACGGTTCAGCAAATGCAGCAGGTAATGGTGGTGTTCAACCGTATGCTTTTTCTTGGTCGCCATCAGGAATATTAAATCCCATTGCAACAAATTTAGGTTCAGGTATGCACATTGTTACAATGACTGATGATCAAGGATGTATTGCCAAAGATACAGTAACTTTGGTCCAACCAAATGCAATTGTTGTAACTGGAACTGTAACAAATGTGCTCTGTTTTGGCAACACAGATGGTGCCATAAATACAACAATAACAGGTGGAACATTACCCTATACTTTTGATTGGTCAAATAATGCCATTACTGAAGATTTACTAAATGTCGCTGCTGGTTCTTACACAAATGATGTTACAGATATTAATGGGTGCACTGGAACAAATACCTTTACAATTACAGAACCAACAAGTTCAATGTCTCTTTCTTCAACTTTCACACCTATATTGTGCAACGGCGCTGCAACTTCAAATATTGATTTAACAGTAACTGGAGGAATAGCTCCTTTTGATTATGATTGGTCAAGTGGTGAAATCACTCAAGACATTAATAGCAAAACTGCGGGAACATATACGGTTGATGTTACTGATTTTAATGGTTGTACTCAAACACATTCCGTAACTATAACACAACCAACAGCTGTTGTAATTAATGCAGTGCAAATAAATCCAGTTTGTCAAAGTGGAAGTCAAGGCTCATTGGACATTACAGTTACAGGAGGAACACCAGGGTACTCTTTTAATTGGAATACATTAGAAGTTAATGAAGATATAAGTGGACTTTTCGCTGGAACTTATGTTTGTTTAGTTACTGATGTTAATAATTGTGTTACAACTTTTACTCGAACTTTAACTGATCCAGATGCAGTAAATATTGTAGGAATTGTTCAAGATGTACTTTGCTATGGAAATGGAACTGGAGCAATTGATATTACACCTTCAAACGGAACCACACCTTATTCTTTTACTTGGAGTAACAATGTTTTTTCTGAAGATTTAACTGGATTAATTTCTGGACCATATAACGTAAATGTTATTGACGATGACGGTTGTGGAGGATTTATCTCTTTCATAGTGGAAGAACCAGATACACTAATTTATGTTTCTAGTTCAACTGTAACAGACGTTTTATGCTTTGGAAATTCCAACGGTACAATTAACATTGAAGTTGCAGGAGGAACTGGAAATTATACTTATGATTGGAATACAAGTTCTCAAAATCAGGATATTTCAAGTTTAACAGCCGGAAATTATTCAGTTTTAATAGAAGACGCAAATGGGTGTCAATTAAACTTTTCAGAAACTGTTCAAGAACCAAATGAATTGAGTTTAAGTGAAACACACATTGATGTTTTATGCTTTGGAAATTCCACTGGGTCAATTGATATTTCTGCAAGTGGCGGAACTTCACCATATATTTTTAATTGGAGTAATACTTCTCAAAATGAAGACATAATCAATCTATCTATTGGAAATTACACTTTAACTGTAACGGATGATAACAATTGTCAAGATGTTATAAGTGTTTCGATAACTGAACCATTAGCTCCTTTAAGTACTTCATTAACTTTTAATCCTGTTTTGTGTTTTGATGGAAATGATGGAAGCATCGATTTAACTGTAAGCGGAGGAACCTCAGGTTACACTTTCTTGTGGAGTAATACTCAAATCACTGAAGATATTTCAGGTTTAAATGCAAATTCATATTCAGTTATTGTAACAGATGCAAATGCCTGCGAAGAAAAAGATACAATAAATGTAATACAGCCAAATTCACCAATTTCCCTTGAAGCTTTTGGTAATGGAATTTGTTTCGGAGCAACAAATGGAGAAGCAAGTGTAATTGCGAGTGGAGGAACACCAACATATACTTATTTATGGAATACAAATTCAAACGACACTTTAGCTAAAATCACAAATTTGACAACAGGTACTTTCAGTGTTATCGTAACTGATTTGAATGGATGTACAGAAACTACGTCTGCAACTATTGAACAACCAAGTGATTTAGAGGGTTGTGTTTCATTGGAAATGCCAAATATTTTTACTCCAGATAAAGATTTATTGAATGATTTCTACCTCCCTGTAAAAGCATTTAACATAAAGGATTTTCATATAATTATCATCAATCGATGGGGAGAAGTTGTTTTTGAAGGGAATGAATATATTAAAGGTTGGGATGGTACAATTAATGGAAAAGATGCTAGTGAAGGAGTTTATTTCTGGAAACTTGATTATACCGATAATTATAATGACAGTGGAGAGAAACAAGGATTTTTAACGCTTCAACGATAAATGAAAAACCTACTTTTAAGACTATTTAAATCAAAAAAAAAGTTCAATCAAGACAATTTAGTTAAAATATTATTTCGCTTTCATAGTAATATTTTTGACGAAGAATTAGTTGAGACAATGTGGGCAAGTATTATTGATAAAAAAAGAGGACTTTTCAAACTTGAAAGTATTCCATTTTATGCTCCAGAGGTTGCCTCAAACGATATTATATTTGCTGAGTTTGATTCAAAAGAACAAATGCTAACTTATCGAAAAACTGAAAATTATTCTGGTAATTCAACAGTACAAATAATCCTTTTAGACATATCAAAAGACATCAATTTAATTCGCGACGAATTTAAAAAACTAGGATGTACTTCAGAAAAAGTTAATGAAAAATATTTTTCAATGGAAATTCCATATTCATTAGATTACAGATTCATAAAGAAAAAACTTAATGAATTAGAAGCAACAGATACAATTAGTTATGCTTAACCTTGTCTAGCTGATGGTCATAGAATTTAAAAATGCTATCAAAATTTAAATTATGAAAATAGTATTACAACGTGTTTCTGAAGCTTCAGTTATTATAAATCATTTGATTCACAATGAAATTAATTCAGGTTTATTGATCTTATTGGGAATTGAAGAAGAAGATTCTGAAAAAGAGGCAGACTATTTGATTCAAAAAATTAGTACGATGCGCATATTTTCTGATTCACACGAAAAAATGAATTTATCTATCCAAGATATCCAAGGAGAATTTTTAGTTATCAGTCAATTTACGCTTTTGGCAAATACTAAAAAAGGAAATCGTCCTAGTTTTATCAAAGCAGCAAGACCAGAAAAAGCAATTCCTTTGTATGAATATTTTTTAGAGAACCTGAAAAAACACTCTAATTTAATTGTAAAAGCAGGAGTTTTTGGTGCTGATATGAAAGTAAAACTTATAAATGATGGACCAGTTACAATTTTAATTGAATCCTAAATTTAATTTTATATCTCAAAAATTATTTTAATTTTTTTTGCCTAAATCGTTTTTTATTCAAAAATTTAATTTAATTTTGCAACATCAAAAAAAGTAGAAATTCTTTTTCTACGGAATTTGATTTATAAAGAAGAGGTGAGAGACTGGCTCGAAGACCCTCTGGCAACCAACTTAAAGTTCTCGTTAGTAAATAACTTCGAGAGTTGGAAAACCGGTGCCAAATCCAGATTCTTAAACATGTTGTTTAGGATGAATATAAATTAAGTTATGAAAAAACAAGTTTATTTCCGTGAGAATCGCAAAAAAAGTCAACAACCTAATCTAATTGACTCAAAAAATTCTATTTCTAAAATTCAAATTTGTTGTTGCTGTATGTGTTGCTAAGATGTTAATCTTAATTATCCATATTTTAAACTTCAAAATGAAAAAATCAGAAAATCACGTATTTTTCAAGGAATTTACTCTTGAATCATCACAAAAAATAGAAAATTTAAAAATCACTTACCATACTTTTGGGGAATTAAATCAGTATTC
>CAMBRH010000049.1 GCA_945870115.1 Chitinophaga pinensis
GACAAATCGGTCGAGTTGAAGTTCCGCAGGAAGCTTTTATGGCGGTTTTGAAGTTGAATGATTAAAAAGAGGATTGATAGACGATAGACAAAAGACTGTATTTTTGTAAATAAAAGATTTACTTTGGAGAGAAGATTTTAGGACATCAGGATATTAAGAGTCAAAAATTAGTTCTACGCCAAGGTGGAAAACTGAATTTTAGTTGATAATAGAATTACATTTCCAAAATAACAAATTCCACTCTTCTATTTTTTGAAGCAGCATCCTCGCTCGTTCCTTTCATCAATGGCTTTGATTTTCCATAACCCTTCGCAATCAATCTAGCGCTAGAAATTCCTTTTTTAACCAAGTAATTTAAAACAGCTTTAGATCTATTGTTGCTCAAAGTGATATTTGATGCGACATCACCAACGTGATCTGTGTGACCAGAAATTTCAATTTTCATGTTGGGATTTTCTAGTAATAAGTTGTATAATCTCTCTAATTCTGCAAAAGACTCAGCTTTCAAATCAAATTTATTAAAATCAAAGAATAAATTATTTAGACGAATATTTAATCCAATCTCAATTGGTGCTAATAATAAATCTTTCTTTATAACTTTATAAGTGTTGACTTTTGTTAAATCCAAATTTTCACTTATTGAATAATAATTGTCAGTAGCTGCAAAAAAACTATACTTTTTTTCGTTTGGCAAAATAATACTATATTCTCCCGTAATACTATTCGAAATAGCAGAACCAACATGTGAATTATTCTTTAAATCATAGTAATTTATTTTTGCAGATAAGGGTTTATTTGTTTTCGAATCTAATACTTTTCCTTGCACTAAAAGTACCGTTTTAGATTGTGCACCTTTCGGTAATTTTTTTCTGAAAATATCTGAATTTCCAGCCTCAACATAAGAAACATAATAAACGTATTCACCATCGGCAGAAAAAATATAATATGCATCCCAAGCAGGAGTATTCAAATTTGGACCAAGATTTTTAGGTTCACTCCAATTTAACCAAGTGTCATCTAATCGAGTGGTCATATACATGTCTTTCGAGCCAAATCCAGGCAAACCACTTGTCGAATAATAAAGTGTTTTTTCATCAGCTGCTAAAAATGGGGTACTTTCACTTTCTGCAGAATTTAAAACTTTACCACAATTTTTAGGTTCAGTCCATGTTGAATCAGCGTTCAAAAAGCTAACATATACGTCTTTTGATCCAAAACCATCCTTTCGCTGAACGGTCATAATGATTACCTTCCCAGAGACTGACTTATTGAATTCACCATATAAATTATCATTGTAAAAATTCGTAATTTTCATTTCTTTTGGATATTCCCATGTTTCACCCTTTTTAGTTGAAAAAGAAATCCCTTTTGTCATCGATCCATCTGGTAAATAGGCGTTCAACAGAAAAAGTTGTTGTCCATCTGCAGATAATCCAAGTGCTGCATTATTCTCTGAATTATTTATTGGCGCACCAAAGTTTTTTGCTAATTGAAAATTACCAAGTGAATCTTTTTCACTTATCCAAATATCTTGATTTGAAATTGCAGGAATGTTTTCTGGATGATCTTGTCTTGTGAAAATTAATTTTTGTCCATCAGGCGAAATTTGAGGGAGTAATTCTGATGTTTTAGAATTAATATTTGTTCCTAAATCTTCACGCGGAATTTCTATTTCACTTCCATCAATTAAATTAATTTTTGGCTTAATTGAATCTTTAGAATCTGAAATTCCAATCGCATCAATTTGATTAAAACCATCAATTAATGAGGTGTTTAAAATGATTTTTACTGAACTAATTTTTAAACTAGATTTTTCAAAAAAATAATAAGAAAATTTTCCTTTTAAACTTGGTTTTTGAGGATTCGAGTTATCAAAAACGGTTTGTTTTACGCCTAATTGATCAAAAATCTCAATTCTAACTATGCAACCTGCATTTTCATTTTCACTGACAAATATTTGCTGAATTTGAAGCGCCGTTTTATATTTTACATGAATCCATTCTTCATTATTACTGTTATCAGTTGCTGGACTCCACGCATTTGCAGTTGAACCAAATATTGGAAATCTAGATGGTTTTCCTAAAATTTGTTTAGCAGAAAATTGCATTGGATCATTACTCGAATATTCACTTGAAAAACCAAGCAAAGAATCTGCCCAGTAAACTTGTTGAGCAGAAATATTTTTGAAACAAAAAAATGTCAGCAAAAATATTGAAAGTTGGTTTTTTATTGTCATAATATCAAAGTTAATTATTTTTCACAAATGAAATTAAAATTCTTTTAAAACAAACCATTTATACTCAAAGGTTTATTTACGATATTCATTTTGAGTGAAACTCTGATTTTTTCTCCATATTTCCCACCGTAACTAGCTTTTTCCATTTGATCACTCATTACAAGAGGAAAATACATTCCAAAAACTTTTCCTAATCGAATGGCTAAACCAGCATTGTAGACAAAGGTATTCAAGGAATTTGAATTAAACGTTCCAAAATCTGCAAAAACACCAAATGGTTTTATTGGCAATTCAACATACAGATTTGCTGCCGCTAACCAAGTACTTGTTGTACCGAAGTTTGACGTACTTTTAAAACCTCCAACATTTTCTTGACGAAATGTGTTTTTATAATTGTTCGTTCTATCAAAATAATATTCTTCTAAAAACACATCTTGGCTTCCTGAATTTCCAGCTAAAGAATAGGAATAGTTTGTTACCCCATAATTATTGTTAAATGGATTGAAATCCCAATATTTTCCAGCGAATAAGCGTAATTCAATCCACGTTTTCTTTTTGTTTTTCAAATATTTATACCTAAAAGTTGATTCAACATTTGAACGAACAAAGTTTGAAGAAGAATTTAAATCAGCAAAATAATCTGTTCTTGCTGTAGCATCAATTTGAAAATCTGTTTTTTTGAAAAGAAAATTATACTTCAAAAATGCACCACCGTAATTTGAATAAGTTGTTCTAGAAGGTGCAGGAAATATTAATGTTGTTAAACCATCATAATAATTTTCTTCGTATTTATAAATTCCTTGCAATAAAACATTTTGGCTAATTGCACTCGCTTTTCCTCTATTTCCAAGTTTTAAATAAATGTAAGGGGAAATTCCAATATAAAAAGATTTAGTGTTTTCATATCCAAAGGATTTTATTGAAGTTCCAATTCGGGTCAATTTAATGGCGTTTTTCGGCAAGAAAGTATAAGAAAATTCAGCAATTCCAGCAATGTTTTTTCTGCCAAAAGAATACATAGGTGCAAGTACATATTGAAAACGTTTGAATGGAATTCCCATATTATGTGAAAGCAAACCTAAGGCAAATTTATCAGCTGTGTTTACTGCAAAAATTGGCGACCAAAAATTATTTGATTTATTTCGCTCATTGTCTCCCAAGAAAAATTCATATTTCAAAGGTTCTTTTTTGTTGAACAACCACGATTTATTCCATGAATTATTTGTTCTGAAAAGTTCTGGAATTTGTTTATTCAAATCAATTACTGCACTATCAGGCTTTTGCGTTTCGAAAACTAATAAACTAGATTTTTTATCCGAAGGAAGAGTCCATTTTGTTTCCGTTTTATTTTCAAAACTCAATGTTACTGGAATTGGACCATTAACATGACCTTTATTTTTCACTTTGATAATCGTTTTTCCATCTTTTACTTTTACATTTTTGATTTTATAATCGATGTAATTAGTTGTTTGAATTAAATCTTCAAAAAGCCAGTTTAAATTTTGCCCTGAAGTTTTTTCTAAAACAGAACGAATATCTTCTGGTTGTGGATGCTTATATTTCCAGGAATCAAAATACGATTGCATTGATTTATCAAATTCTTTTTCGCCCAAAAATTCTTTTAAATAATGAAAAACCAAACCAGTTTTTTGGTACATGATAAATCCATAATTTCCAGAAGTGAAATCAGCAGACGGAGTTTCAATTGCTTGATCTTCTCCTAAAATCGCCATCATTCTGTAAGAAATATCTCCAGAATCTTGGTGATCTAAATCATTCATGTGAAAGCGACCATTCAAAACCATATCAGACATTTCTGTATTGTTTGGATATTTTGTTTGAACGTATCGAACTTCATTCAAAGTGTTTAAACCTTCGTCCATCCAGCCGTGAATTCGTTCATTTGAACCCAAAATTCCATAAAACCAATTGTGACCAACTTCGTGCACAATCACAATTTCAAGTTGCATTGAATTTGGCGTATTTCCTATAACAGTAACATTTGGATATTCCATTCCGCCACCTGCGCTTATTGTTCCATCAACTGCAGTGATTTGATTATAGGGATAATCGCCATTCCATTTTGAATAATAAAATGCCCCATCGTTAATATATTCAATTGCTTTTTCCCATAAAACGGCATTTTGTTCTGTAAACATCGCCCATGTTGTAACTTTTCGCTTTGAGTTTGGCATCTCAACTTCCCCTTTTAAAACATGGAATCGTTTGTCAGCAAACCAAGCGAAATCATGGACATTTTTTTGAGTATAGCGTATCGTTTTATATTCAGAATCGCTTGCAGGAAATTCACTTGCTTTCTTTTTTCCTTTTGTTGCTTGAAATTTTCCGTTTTTATAATTTTCAAGTGTTTTTTGAGATAAAGTAGTTAAAAAATCTATTTCACTGTCGGTTTGTAAATCTCCCGTTGCTCCAACAACGTAATTTTTTGGAAGTGTGATTGAAACATCAAAAGTACCATATTCTGAATAAAACTCTCCTTGATTCAAATATGGCATTTGATTCCAACCATTTTTATCGTAAACTGCTGGCTTTGGGTACCATTGTGTAATTTGATAGGACTGTCCAACGTGTCCCATACGAGAAATTTCTCCACTTGGAAGTTTAACTTTAAAAGGCGTCGAAACAGTCATTCTCTCTCCCGAAAGTAAAGGTTTTGACAAATGAATTTTACAAATATCAATATTATCAGCATCGATTTCCCATTTCACCTTTTCGCCATTTATCTTAAAATCAAGTGAATCAACTCCACCTTTATCAATTTCTTTTCCAAATTGAAGTAAGGTTTCATTGCTTTTATACAATTGTTTTCCAAGTGCCGTTTTTCCATTTCTGTATGCATTTGCCCAAAGGTGCACGTAAATAAAATCAAGTGAATTAGGCGAATTATTCACATATTCAAAACTTTCAAAAGCAGAAATTGTGTTGTCAATATCGTTTAATTTGACTTCGATTTTGTAATTGACTTCTTGTTGCCAATATGTTTGAGAAAGAATATTTCCACTAGTAATTAAACTTAAAAGAATTGAAAAATAGTTCATATTATAATTGTCTTTTAGAAAACAAATATAAGTAAAAACTTGCAGAGCCAATTCTAAAATCTTATGAATGGTTTTTTTTACTTTTTGAAAAGTAATTTAGATGGTTAAAAAGTTTATATTTGTGTTCAAATAAACAAAGTCTAATGAAAATTTTTAAAATCACGCTTTTGTTGTCCTTATATCTTATAGTGTCAAGTTGTGGAACTTCGAAAGACGTAATCATTGATGATTCTATTTCACCTATAGACAAGTCTGGAGATATCATTCAAGATCCGTATGGAAACAATGAAAAAGGAAACCCTGTATATGAACCAGAAATAGTTGGAAATGATTCCGATGAACATGGCTGTAAAGCTTCCGCTGGCTATAGTTGGAGTACTTTGAAAAAAGAGTGTATTCGTGTTTTTGAATTAAAAATGCAATTGTCAAATAGTGACAAAACAAAAATCGCAGGATTAATTTTTTCTGAGGACCAACTGAAAGCTGAAATCATTACTTCAGAAGGAACCTTTTTATTAGAAAAATATAATGATATGTATGTTTCTCATCCGCAAAGTGACCCACATTATTTTTTAAGAAAGAAGAATGGGAAATGGGTTTTTGAGACAGAAGAAAAAATTCTTTATTCAGAATTATAAGTAGTAAGGCTAATCAAGAAAGCTTTACAAGTAGGAAAACTTAAAAGAAAACAAATATGAAAAAAAACCTTTACTCTTTATTTTTAGTTGGAATTAGTTTTGCTAGTTTCAATTTTCAAGCACAAACGCACAAATGCGCTGCAGCAACTAATTTCGAGAAAAAATTAATTGAAAATCCGTCCCTGCAACTTGTGAGAGAACAAGCAGAATTGGAAACTCAAAATTGGCTTTCAACTCATCCTAATGCTTTGCAAACGAGAAATATAATAACAATCCCAGTAGTAGTTCACGTAATTTATAAAACCGCTGCTCAAAATGTTTCAACTGCTCAAATTCAATCACAAATTGATGCAATGAATGAAGATTTTCGTTTGCTAAACGCTGATTCTTTGCCAGATGTTCATCCATTTTGGCAATATACTGCTGATTCCCAAATTGAATTTTGTTTGGCATCAAGAGATCCAAATGGAAATGCAACTACTGGTATCACAAGGACATCTACAACTGTTAATTTTTTTGACGGAAATAATGGTGCGGAAAAATATACGAGTATGGGAGGAAAAGACAATTGGGATCCTACAAAATATTTAAATATTTGGGTATGTAATCTTGATCCTGCTGCGGGACTTTTAGGTTATGCAACTTTTCCTTCTGATTTAAGTAATTTTCCTGATGATGATGGAGTTGTCATAAATTATACTGCATTTGGAATTGGTGGAACTTCAGTTTCTCCTAATACCAATGGTAGAACAGGAACACATGAAGTTGGGCATTGGCTAAATCTTTCTCATATTTGGGGAGATGCAACCTGTGGAGATGATTTAGTTTCTGATACAAAAGTTGCTGAAACAAGTAATTATGGCTGTCCAAGTTTCCCTTTTAATCCAAATAGTACTTGTGGTTCGGATGCATCTGGAGAAATGTACATGAATTACATGGACTATGTTGATGATGCATGTATGGTTATGTTTACATTAGGACAAGCAAATAGAATGCGAGCAGCTTTAAATGGTCCTAGAGCAGGCTTACTTTCTTCGAATGGTTGTTTGCCAATAGCAAATATGGAAGAAATACTTTCTGAAAATTCTTTTGAGATTTATCCAAATCCAAGTGCTGATAATTTTACAGTCAACACTAAGAATAAAGAATCAGTTGATATTCATGTTTATGATTTAGTTGGTACAGAAATTGTTTCATTTAAAAATGTAAACCAATACCCACATGAAATGAGTTTGAAAAACCTTCCAAATGGTAGTTATTTTTTGAAATTCACGAATGGAAACAGCACAATTACTAAAAAAATAGTCATTTCAAAATAATTCAAAATGAAAAATAACATGATTTATTTATTACTTACCCTTGCAATTTTTTCTTGTGATCCAGCAAAAAGAATTGCTAAGAAAAATGCAAAAATAGAAGTAAAATCTGACGAAAATTGTCGCTTTTCAATTTCATTTATAAGCATTGGCTCAGGAACAGATGGCGATGCGAAAAAGCAATTTGAAACGTATATCGCAAAATTTGATGTAAAAAACAACACAAAGTTAGACTATGAAACCGTAAAATGGGGACGTGAAGGCGAAGTTGATTATTGCTTTAAATTGAGCGAATTAAAGCCAAAACAACAAGAAACATTTATCAGCGATTTAAAAGAGTTACTAAAAGATTCAAAATTAGTGCGCTATCAAGAAAATGAACCTTGCAAAAAAGGAAGACAAAATTAATTTAAAATTCACTTTAAAGCCAATCAATATATTTAAAATTGATTGGCTTTTTTAATTAAATAAGTTCAATAAATAGACTTAAAAATGGAATTCATTCAAGTTTTAACAGATAAAACAATTAAAGGAAAAGAGAAAACAGAACTTATTTCTCAACAAATTTTAAGCGGAACCATAGGAATTGATGAACTTTTCAGTCAGTTTGGAAACTTGAAAGATCCTGAGATTGCAACTTGTATTGAAGCACTAGAATATGCAACAAAAATAAATCCAGCTATTGCAACTGAAAACTCATTAAATCATGTAATTGAAACACTTTTGCATAAAGCACCAAGAATAAAATGGGAATCTGCAAAAGTAATTGGAAATATCATTCACAAATATCCAGAAAAAATTGACATTGCAGTTAATAATTTATTGAAAAATACTGAACATTCAGGAACTGTTGTTAGATGGAGTGCTGCTTTTGCTTTGGCTCAAATTTTAATTTTAAAAACCAAAAATAATGATGATTTAATTCCTAAAATCAATGATATCATTGAATTAGAAGAAAAAAACAGCATTAAAAAAATATATCAAACTGCTCTAAAAAAAATTCAAAAATAATTCTGCTTTAGAACTTAAAATGAAAAAACTAGCAAAATTTCTTTTTCCACTTTATATTTCAACGGTAATTTTTTTACTTGTCATGAAAACTTCAAATTCAGGAATTGATATTGATTTCACCATTTTAGGAATTGACTCAGATCATTGGATTCATGCAATAATGTTAAGCCCTTTTATGGTTTTTTGCCAATTAATTTTTGATAGAAAGAAATTTCTAATCTATTTGTTTTTTGGAATAGCGTTTTGTTCTTTTTGTGAAACTTTACATTATTTTATTCCTTACAGAACATTTAGTATTTTAGATTTTTACGCTAATTTAACTGGCTTATTTTTGGGGAGTTTATCATTTTTGTTTGCAAAACAAAAATGAATTACAGATTGACAGATTACAAATTGCAGATTGCTTCGCATCTTAGAAAATTTTTTTGAAAGCGAAGCAATCTGTAATCTGCCAATTTGTAATCTGTAATGCTTTTTTATACAATTTTAAAAAGTTCCTTTTCTAGAACTTTTTAAAATTGTATAAAAAAGCGAACCAAATAGAATACAAGCAAAAACCAAGTGAGAAGTTTGAACCAAACCTGGCATTTCTGCATAAGCTAATAAAACACCTGAAATTAATTCTAAGGCTAGAACGATAAAAGACAGATAAACTAATTTAGATTTTCCATTTTTGAAATTCAGCCAAGTCAACACTACTAAAATAATTAGAACTAACCACGAGAAACTTCGGTGAATAAAAAAGCTAAGTCCTAATTTTTCTGTCCAAGTTTCTCGCCCAAAACCTTGAATTGTCAATTGATCGATGTACTCTCTCACTTGTGTCCCAAGAAACATTTGCACAAAAGTAATCAGAAAGGAAGCCCATATGATTGCTTTCATCGTTGGGTTTAAAACCAAATGACTTTCCTTTTTATTCGAAATGGAATGAATAAGGTAAATCTGAATTAAAATAATCACCAAGGCCAAAAGCATGTGAACTGTAATTGTCCAAGGAACTAAATTTGTCGCAACGACAATCGATCCGAACCAAGCTTGAATGGCTAAAATTATCAAATTTGATGTGCTCCAAAAAACGAGTTTTCGACTTCTATATTTTCGTAAAACCCAAAGCCAAATAAATAAAACTCCTAAACCTGCAAACATTCCAAAAACGCGATTGATGTATTCTGTCCATGTTTTTCGAGCGTTAAAATCTTGTTCAATCAAAAGTGATTTATCATTTCTCAATTGATCTGCTTCTTTTTTAAAACCGATTTTTTCCAAAAAAATTGCAAATTTCACAATTTTTTTCTCCCGCTTTACAGAATAAATATCCTTGTAATCTGAAGGTAAATTTGCATCAGTTGTTGGTGGAACCCATTGTCCAAAACATTTGGGCCAATCAGGGCAACCCATCCCGCTTCCAGTAATTCTAACAAAACTTCCTGCAACAACAACTAAGTAAATGAATACCAGAGTAATCCAATTTAGGCGAATAAAATTTTTGCTGAAATTCATGTTTTTTTGTTTTGAAATGTAAAATTAACTATAAAATCATTTTCTTTTATAAAATACTTCAATCAAAACATAGATTTTTGTAATTTTGTTCAAAATAAAGAAAAATGGCAATTTTATCTATTCCAGAAAAAAATATTCAATTGACAAACCCATCGGAAATCAAGAATTTCATGAATGAAAGAGGGATTTTTTTTGATCAATGGAAGTGCGAAGTAATATTTGACGATTCAGCAAGTCAAGATGAAATTTTGAAAGCTTATTCATCAGATTTGGATCCATTTATGAAAAATGGAGGTTATTTAACTGCAGATGTTATCTCAATTAATAATTTGACAGAAAACTACGAAGCCATTCGAAATAAATTTTTAGCGGAGCATACGCATTCTGAGGATGAAATCCGTTTTTTTGTTGATGGTCAAGGTTTCTTTTGGTTCAATTTAGAAAATGGCGAGTCGATTTTCAATTTATTGTGCGAAAAAGGCGATTTAATTTCTGTTCCAGCGGGAACAAAACATTGGTTTGATGCGGGAGAAACAAATCCATTCGTGAAGGCAATTCGCATTTTCATTGATACAACAGGCTGGATTCCAGAATATACAAATTCGCAAATTGAACAACAGTTTTTAGATTTCAAAATATGAAAAATGTGCTGATTATAATTTTACTTCTTAGCTTTTTTTCTTGTCGAAAAATAAGTAAAACTCCTATAAATGAAATACTCGTAAAGGGTGAATGGAAAGTCTCAAAATACACCTTGGAAGGAGAAGATAAAATTAACAATGTTAGTAAATATACTTTTGTATTTTTTACAGGCGATTCTTTACATGTTTTAAATTCTTTTGGAAATATTGAAGATCGAGGCACGTGGACAACTTCAAAAAATGGCACTTTTATAGATGCGGGTGTATTTTTTGACTTCGATTGGTATTTTGAAAGTTTTACTTTGGTAGCAAGCGACAAGGATGACGTCGAATTTGAATATTCAAAATTTTCAACAGACACTACTGACTATTTATCTTTTACACAAAAATGATGAAAAACATCAAATACATTCTCACAGATATTGAAGGAACAACAACTTCTATTTCTTTCGTAACGGATATTTTATTTCCATATTTCAGGGAAAATATTTCTAAATTGAAAGAATTAAAGCACATTCCTGACGTTTTTCAGGCATTTGAAGAAACAATTGATTTGGCTAAGCAAATTGAAAACAAAGAAGAAAAGCAAAGCTTTGATAAAACAAGCGTTAGCGAAGTTTCTTTTGATATAGATCAAATTATAGCTACGCTTTTAAAATGGAGTTTGGAAGATAAAAAAATCACTCCATTAAAAACCTTACAAGGTATTTTGTGGGAAGAAGCTTATAAATCAGGTGAAATTTCAGGACACATTTACGAAGATGTTCCTGCTGCTTTTGAAACTTGGAAAAAAGAAGGAATCGAAATTGGAATTTTTTCTTCAGGTTCAATTAAAGCACAAAAATTAATTTTTGGCTACAGCGTTTTTGGTGATTTAACAAAATACCTTTCCAATTATTTCGACACAACAACTGGTGGAAAAAGAGAAATAGAAACCTACGAAAAAATCAGTGAAAACTTAAAAATTCCAGCAGAAAACATTCTTTTTCTTTCAGATATTGTGGAAGAATTAGACGCAGCTGATAAAGCAGGTTTTCAAACAATCCAATTAGTTAGGACAGGAAATACTGCAAATTGGAAACAAACAGTAAATAGTTTCTCAGAAATACTTTTTAAGTCTTAATATCCTAATTCCGATAACTATCGGAACTTAACATCTTAAAATCTAAAATAAATGAAATTCAGAACAATTTGGCCAACAGAAGATAAATATGTAGAAGTAATCGATCAGCGCAAACTTCCGCATGAATTTGTAGTTGTAAAACTTGAAACATACAAAGATGCAGAAATTGCTATCAAAGAAATGACCGTTCGTGGAGCACCATTAATTGGCGCAACTGCTGCTTACGGAATTTATTTAGCAGTAAGAGAAATGATTGAAAATGAATTAGATCCAAGTTTTATTGACCAAGCTTTCTCCGATTTAAGAGCTTCTCGACCAACAGCTGTAAATTTATTTTGGGCTTTGGATAAAATGCTTGATGCTTTGGATAATTCAAGTGATTTCTTAAAAACTTCTTGGGAAATGGCAGCGCAAATCGTTGAAGAAGACATTGAAACTTGCAGAATGATTGGCGTTCATGGCTTGCCTTTAATTGAAGCAATTTCTGCCAGAAAAAAAGGTGAAGTTGTAAATATTTTGACTCATTGTAACGCAGGAATGTTGGGCTGCATAGAATGGGGAACAATTACTTCACCGATTTATCAAGCAATTGAAAAAGGAATAAAAGTACACGTTTGGGTTGACGAAACACGACCACGAAATCAAGGTTCAAATTTAACTTGTTACGAATTAACGCGCCACGAAGTTCCACATACATTAATAGTTGATAATGCTGGCGGACATTTGATGCAACACGGATTTGTGGATATGGTAATCGTTGGAACGGATCGCACAACACGAATTGGTGACGTTGCAAATAAAATTGGGACATATTTAAAAGCTTTGGCAGCAAAAGACAACCAAATTCCATTTTACGTTGCTTTGCCATCAACCACAATCGATTGGACAATTAAAAATGGATTAAAAGAAATTCCAATCGAAGAGCGAAATCAAGATGAAGTGCGCTACATGATTGGAAAAAATTCGTCTGGAAATATGGATTCCGTGTTGATTTGCCCTGAAACAACAAATGCAAGTAATTACGGTTTTGACGTAACTCCAGCGCATTTGGTCACAAAATTAATCACCGAAAGAGGAATTTGTGATGCAAGCGAAGAAGGTTTGTTGAGTTTATTTCCTGGGAAATAAGGAAGATATAAGACAGTAGGTAATAGATTTTAGACTAGCTCCGAATAAATAAATCGGAACTAGTCTTATTATTATCCTGCAATTAAAAAGTATGTAATCAAAATTACGTCAATAACTACCGCTACAATTGCTGAATTAATAATCCATTTCATTGGAGCAACTCCTAGCAGTAAACTTAAACTTAACATAGTTGGAACGATTACTAAAATCAAGGTTGCTGTATAGTTAATAGCACCTAAACCAACTGTAATTCCCCCCATACAACCAGTAATTAAGATTACCAAACTGATTAATCCAAAACGATTAAATTCTGCATTCTCAGCGTTTTTTGATAAATTCTTTGTGTGTAATGTTTCTGTACTCATAATTCATGTTTTTTAATAAGACAAAATTCGTCCAATTAAAGATCTTGAATAATGATAAAACTTAGGCTAAAAAGTGATTTTTGTCAGGTAAAAGAACTAATCACTTCAATTTGATTATTTTTACCAATTATAAAATTGAATAATTTAAACCAAGAAATGAAAAACGCAACAATCAATACTTCCACTTTTGAATTCTTGACGAAATTGGAAAAAAACAATAATAAAGCCTGGTTTTTAGAAAATAAAGAACATTATAATTCTTCACAAGAAAATGTAATCAAATTTATAGATCAATTGTTGATTTTGATGAGCAAACACGATTTATTGGAAAATGAATCGGGTAAAAAAAGCCTTTATCGAATTTATAAGGATGTGAGATTTAGCAAAGATAAGACTCCATATAATTCGCATTTTTCATTTGGTTTTCGTCGTGCTACAGCATTAAGACGAGGAGGGTATTATTTCAAGTTAAAACCAGGAAATAGTTTTTTAGCTTGTGGTTTTTTCTCACCAAATTCTGAAGATTTAAAAAGAATAAGAAAAGATATTGATATTAATTTCGAAGAATGGCACATTTTTTTAGATGAGATAAAAGCCAATTTTAGTGAAATACAAGGGGAGCTTGTTCCAACTTTTCCAAGAGGTTTTGATAAAAATCATCCTGAAATTGATTTAATTCGACACAAGCAATTTATTTTGAAATATAATTTTTCTGATGAAGAAGTTTTTGCTCCAAATTTTGTTGAGAAAGTAAACGATGTTTTTAAATCTACTAGACCGTTTCTTGATTATTTAAGCTTTGTTTTGACGAGTGATTCAAATGGTGAAATTACTATTTAAAATTCCCCAAAACCTCTGCCAACAAATCCTCTGTTTTTTCACTTTTCAGCCAAATCGCTTTTTCGTTTCTTCGAAACCACGTTAATTGCCTTTTGGCATAACGACGGGAATTTTGTTGAACCAATTCAATGGCTTTTTCTAAAGTGATTTTTCCATCTAAAAAATCAAATACTTCTGAATAACCTACAGTATTTAACGTTTGAATTTCTCTAAATTGAATTAAATTTTTCACTTCTTCAACTAAATTACTTTCAAACATGAGAGAAGTACGTAAATTAATACGCTCATATAATTTCTCTCTTGGTAAATCAATCACAAAACGAAAAATTTCAAAATCACGCTTTTTTATTGTCTTTTGACGCAATTCAGTAAACGTTTTTCCAGAGATCCGAATTGCTTCAATTGCACGAATAATTCGGACAGGATTACTCTTATCAACAAGTTCGTAACAGATTACGTCCTTCTTTTTTAACTCTTCAAGTAAAACTTCTAAACCTTCTTCTTGAACTAATTTAGTCAATTCATCACGCAAAATTACATCATTTGGAATGTCATCCAAACCATCACATAAAGCGTCAATAAACATTCCTGATCCTCCAACTAAAATAATTGTTTCGTGATTTTTAAATTCTTGTTCCAAAACGTCTAAAGCTTCACGCTCAAAATCTGCTGCCGAAACTGGATTTTCAACTGAATGTGAATCTACAAAATAATGCTTAATTCCAGCTTGCTCTTCCAACCTTGGTTTCGCAGTTCCAATTGACATTTCTCTGTAAAATTGCCTCGAATCTGCAGAAATTACAACTGTTTTAAAATGTTTAGCCAAAAGAATTCCCAGAGCAGTTTTTCCACTTGCGGTTGGACCTTGTATGACAATTAAACGTTTGATAGTAATGAATTATGAATTAAATGTAAAATTAGAATTAAAATTTAGACAAAAAACTAAAAAAGTCAAAAGTAGCTTCGCTGAGAACGCCTTTGGCTAAGTTCAGGACTTAATTTAAGTAGTAAATAAGTTTTTAGTGTTAACTAATCATTGTATAATTTAAATGTAAACCTACTTAAATTAAAGTCTTTTAGTCTTGACTTTTGAATCTGAAAGTCTTAATATCTTAATATCCTATAATCTTATCGTCTTCCTTCAAACCAGAGCCACAAATTCTCATTTGGAACGGGAGCTGTAATTTTTATTTCTTCTTTTGTTGTTGGGTGAATAAAATCCAAACTTCTTGCATGCAAATGAATTGAGCCGTCAGGATTAGATCTTTTTGCGCCATATTTTACATCGCCTTTTATATGACAATC
>CAMBRH010000050.1 GCA_945870115.1 Chitinophaga pinensis
CTTCTTTACCGTTTTCAGATTCATGAAATTCATAATCTTCAAATTAAAGAATCTCTCTTAAAGCTCTCCTAATACTGCGTTCGTCGTATATGACTAAAATTTTACTCATTTTTTAATTCTATTTTTTTACAAATATATAAAAATAAAGGCAATAAAAAAGAGCCTTTCTTAACTAAGAAAAGCTCTAATTTTTATTAACCTGTAGATGTTAATAATTGATCCGTTGATGGTATAACGCAAGTTTCATACCAAGGTTACATTTTTTAAGAAATAAAATTAGTTATGATAAAAATAATTTTGAAATTTCTAGAATAACTGCTATCTTTGGGACATGAAATTTGAATATCCGCAGTTTTTTTATGCATTTTTTTTAGTGATAATTCCAATAATTATTCATCTTTTCAATTTTAGAAAATACAAAACACTTCATTTTTCAAGTTTATTGTTCATAAAGCAAATAAATGAAGAAACTAAATCAACTCAAAAATTAAAGCATTTATTGGTACTAATTTCTAGAATTTTAGCAATTTCAGCCTTGATTTTTGCTTTTGCTCAGCCATATCTTCCTGTAAATGACGAAACAAAAGGAGGTTATCCTTTCATTGGAATATATGTTGACAACTCATTTTCAATGTCTATGAAAGGTTCGGAAGGAGAATTACTTTCAATGGCGAAGGAAAAAGCGCGAACAATAATCGAAAAATCTTCACCAGATACACGATTCATGCTTTTGACAAATAATTTTGAGGGATTTGAGCAACGATTGACAACAAAAAGTGAAGCATTAGAAAGAATTGACAAAATTGAACTTTCTCCTTTAACTCGAAATTTGGACGAGGTAATTTCTTGGATGAAAGATGGTATTTCTGAAGAAATTGTTCAAGAAAAAAGTTTAAGTTCAAAACAATTTATTCTTTTAAGTGATTTTCAAGAAAAAACAGCTCGCTTTGAAAAATTGGAAGCAGATAAAGAAATTTTTTTCTATCCAATTCAACTTTTAGCTCAAAGTATGTCAAATGTATCTGTTGATTCAATTTGGTTTTCAGATCCGAATTTCAAAATAGGAATTAACAACGAATTAAATGTTAAAGTTCATAATTTCAGTGTTCTAGACCTCGTAAATTCAGAGCTTCAATTAGAGGTTAATGAAACAAAACGAAATGTTTTTGTTGATTTAAAAGCGAATGAATCACAAATTGTTAAAATCAATTATTCAGATTTAAAATCAGGAATCAAAAAAGGATTATTAAGAATCAATGATCGACAAATGCATTTTGATGACGATTATTATTTTTCCTATTTAGTAAAAGAAAAGTCAAATGTCTTAATTGTTAATGGAGAAAATTCTGTTTCAAATGTCGCAATCGTTTATGGTCTAGATGATTATTATAAAACCAGTTCAATTAATCAAAATTCTTTCACTGAAAATGTTTTGGAAGAAAAAGATTTATTAATTATGAATGGCTGGAACGATATTTCATCAGCTGCTCAAGAACTAATTTCAGACTTTTGTAAAAATGGAGGAACAATTGCTTTTTTTCCAGGTGAAAAATTAGATTTACAATCAGTAAATAGTTTTTTATCTAAAATTAACGCACCAAGATTTGAGGGAATGTTAAATTCTGGAACAAAAATTCAAACAATTAATTATCAAGACCCATTTTTTCAGGGAATGTTTGAGAAAAAACCAGATAAATTAAATTTACCTGCTCAATCAAAAGCGTATCGCCTGTCTGGAAAAAACACTTATGAATTAATCAAAATGCAAAATGGTTCGCCACTATTTGTTCGCTCAAATTCAAAAAAATCAGCCTATATTTTTGCCAGTTCATTAACTGAAAACTTTGGTAATTTCACCTCAAATGCACTTTTTTCTTCTATTTTATTAAGAATAGCAGAATCTAGTCAGCGCCGATATCCAATAAGTTTAACGATTGGAAGTGAAGTTAAATTTCCAATTTTTTCTGTTCCACAAATTGAAGAACCATTAAAAATAAAATCTGCAACTAAAGGTGACGAAAAATTTGACTTTATTCCTCAAATTGAAATAACAAATGATCTTACAGAAATCTCTATAAATAAGAGTTCAATAAATTCTGATTTAAAATCTGGATTTTATGAAATATTCAAAGGTAAAACTATTGGATTCATGGCGTTAAATTATAATAGATTAGAATCAGACGTGAAAACGCTGTCGCAAACTGAAATTGAATCTAATTTCTCTTTAAAAGGAATAAAAAATGTGAGTTTTTCAAGTCTATCCAACGAAAGTGAAGGAGCATTAATAAAAATTGAAAAACCGAAAGAATATTGGAGAATATTTTTAGTATTAGCAATCTTTTTTCTTTTAGTTGAAATGGCTTTTTTGAAATGGCTTAAGTAAATGAAAAATTAAGGATAAAAAGTGAAAAATAAAAAATGAAGAATTATAGGTTTTTCCATTTCTTTTAAAAATAAAAACTCTCAGTTAACTCTGCGATAAAATTTGCAGACTTAACATTTAAGTAAATAATATGAAAATTCTAATAAAATCTGCAAAAATAATTGACTCCTCTTCAACTTGGAATGCAAAAACAGTCGATCTTTTAATTGAAAATGGAATCATTTCTGAGATGTCTGAATATATTGATTTAAAAGGAGATACTATTGAAATTAAAGAAGAAAATTTGATTTTATCCCTTGGTTGGGTTGATTTAAAAGCAAATTTTTGTGACCCAGGATTTGAGCACAAGGAAACTATTGAAACTGGACTTCAAGCAGCATCATTCGGAGGTTTTACTCATGTTGCTATACTTCCCTCAACAAATCCAGTAATAGATGGAAAGTCGCAAATTGAATATTTACTTCGAAAATCAGAAAATCAAGTTACAAGTTTACATGTAATTGGAGCGATTACCGAAAAATTAAAAGGTGAAAATTTAGCTGAACTTTATGACATGAAACAGGCTGGAGCAGTATTTTTCTCCGATGATGAAAACGTATTATCAGCAGGATTAGCTTATAGAGCTTTACTTTATACTAAAAATTTCAATGGGAAAATTTGCTTATTTTCTAGAGATAATTCAATGGCAAATGGGGGAATGGTAAATGAAGGAGAGGCTTCAATAAAAACCGGATTAAAAGCTGATCCAAATGTTGCAGAAACCATTCATGTTGAACGTAATTTAAGTTTACTTGAATACACTGAAGGAAATTTACATTTAACGGGAATATCTTGCCAAGAATCGATAAATCTAATCAAAATAGCTAAAGAAAAAGGCTTAAATGTTACAGCTGACGTACATCTTGAAAATTTATTATTTACCGAAAAAAATGTCTTAGATTTCAATCAAAATTATAAAGTATTACCCGTTTTAAGAAAAGAAAGTGATAGACTTGCTTTGATAGAGGCAGTTAAAACAGGAATAATAGATTCAATTGTTACAAACCACCATCCACATGATGAAGAAGAAAAAGAATTAGAATTTGATAATGCCTCTTTTGGAAATTTAAATTTACAAACTGCTTTTGTTTCCTTATTTGCAAAAAATGATTTTAATTTAGATGAATTAATTGAAATTTTTTCAAAGAAAAATAGAGCAATATTAAATTTAGAAATTCCTTCAATTGAAATTGGACAAAAAGCTGATTTAACGGTTTTTAGTACCTCGAAAAAATGGAAATTCACCTCCGAAACCATACTTTCAAAAACAAAAAACACTCCCTTTTTAGACAAAGAATTTACTGGAAAGGTTGTTTGTGTTGTAAATAATGGTAAATTAGCAATCGTTGACTGAAAAAAAACTAATAAAAAACATATTGAGCATAAAATTTTAAACCTATGACCACTAAAAAATCTTTTTTAAAACAATTCTGGCAAGAGAAAAAAATGGTTGGAGCAATGAGTCCAAGTTCAAAGTTTTTGGCGCATAAAATGTTGAAAAATATCGATTTCAAAAAAGCAAAATTAATTGTTGAATTAGGTCCTGGAAATGGAGTTTTCACAAAAAAAATTCTTGAAAAATTAAATCCTGATGCTAAATTAATTGTTTTTGAATTAAACGATGACTTTTATAATTTGCTTAAGAATGAAATAAATGATCAAAGAATGATTCTAATTCATGATAGTGCAGAAAAAATTGCTGAATTTGTTAAAAAAGAGGGATTTTTATTCGCAGATTATGTAGTTTCGTCTTTACCTTTAGCAAATTTCCCAAAAAAATTACAAGAAACAATTTTGAAAGAATCATATGATATTTTAAAAAATCACGGCAAATATGTTCAGTTTCAATATTCTTTGCTTTCAAAGAAAAATTTAGAAGCACAATTTAACACCATTCACGTTTCATTTACACCTTTAAATTTCCCTCCCGCTTTTGTTTATACGTGCTTGAAAGAAAAATGAGAATTTCTTTAATAATAGCCATTCCAACGTTTCAAAAACCACTCTAAGCCAAGTAAAACAATCAAAGCTAAAAGAATCCAAACGTAATCAATCAAATTGTCAAAGGAACTTTCTTCAAAAGATAAAGAAGTAATATCTTCTCGATTTTGAATCGTTTTGATTAATTTATTGTTGTCTTCCAATTTATAAAATTTGCCTTTTGAATTTTCTGAGATTTGTTTCAATAGATCGTGATTTGCTCTTGTATCTAATTTTTCAATTTCGATATTTTCAACAACAAAATTCCCTGATTTTGAATATTTTTTCCCTGCATGACTTGTAAAAGCTGACCATTTATACGTTCCAGCTTTTAGTTTCCCCAATGGTAAAAGATATAAATTCCCATTCACTCCAAAATCTAATACTGATTTTTTACCATTTTGATCCATTAAATTAAAATTGATTTTTGGCTTTGTAATCAATTCCATTGATTCATTGTAAAATTCTGCTTTTATCAAAATTTCATCACTAATGTTAAATCGTTTTGGTAAAGTAACTCTCAAATTTGATGAATTTTCTTTTTGAACTAAAAATTGATTTATCTTTTGAAAAAACTCATTAAACAAAATATGATTTTTAAATTTCAAATAGGATGAAAGCCTCCATTTCCAAATTCCTTCTCCTAAAAAAACACCATATTTTCTTTTATCAATTGAACCAAAATAAAACAAAGCATCTTTTTTATTGATATTTGCTAGTTTTTGATTTAAGAATAATTTATTTTGACTTCCTAATTTTGATGTGCCATAACGCACAAATACTGGTGGAAATTTGGGTAATTCTGTTTTCAATTCTTCACTGACCTCAAATAAATCAAAACCTTCGCTAAAAGTTGCTTGAACTTCGTCGGTTTGGCTTGTAGAATTAAAACTTAGGCCAATATTTAATTTTTGAGCAACAGTAGAATTTGTATTTGTTCCAACAAAATACAAAACAGGAATTTTTGATGCTAAAATTGCTTGATTTATATTGTCATTAAAAGCAATTCCTGGTTCATGCCAAATAATTAAATCAGTATTTTTTAGATTTTTATCCCATTTTTCAATCGTTTGAATATCAATTTGAACATTTTCATCTTGTTCTAAAACTGATTTAATTGCTGATAAATCTGGGTGCGGAGCTCCACTTAAAAGTAAAATTTTGTTCCTTGAGTCTAAAACTTCAACGTAAAAACTTCTTCTGTTATTCTTTAGGGTATATTCTCCGTCAACAGCCTTTATTTCTGCTGTATATTGTTGAAATCCAACGGTTTTCGCCTCCAACTCAAACAATACTTGTTTTGAATCATAAATTCCATCAGTATAACTGATTTGTTGACTTGCAACAGTTTTACCATTCGTTGAAATTGAAACGTTTACTGATTTTTTTCCAATTTTGAATGCTTCAATATCAATTTCAACAGGAAATTTATTTTTCAAAAATGCAATCTCATTGCTGATTACATCTTTTAGAACTTGATCTTTTTTAGAGATTGTATCTCCAACTCCTAAAGTGAAAATAGGAGTGAGGGGGATTTTTGATGCGGCATAAACAGGGTTTTGCCCTTCATTATAATTTCCATCAGAAATCAAAATAATTCCACCTATATTTCTATTATAATAGGAAGAGAAAATATCTTCAAAAGCTGATGAAATATTCGATTTTGTATCCTTTAGATCAATTTTCGAATTTTTTCGAAATGAGCTCCCTAAAATATAAGTAACTTTCTCATAAGAAGTATCAAATTTTTCATCAATTGATTTTTTGAAGGAATTTATTTGATTCAAAACTTTGGTACTGTCTTTGTAATTTTTTAAGGAAACTGAGTTGTCAATCACCGTTATAAGGATGGGTTTTTCTGTCCTGATGTTTACAAATTCAAATAGAATTCCTAATAGTAAAAAGCCAAGAATACTTAATATTGAAAATCGACTGAAATAAATTATTCTTCTTTGAAATTTTGGTATCTCATTTAATTTTGAATCTTTTTTATAGAAAAACCAAGTTAATAATCCTGATAGAATAAAAACTGGAACTACATAAAAAAGTGATATTTCTGAAATAAAATTCATTATAATAAAATAAAAAGGTCATCAATTATTGGCAAATAATTTGATGACCTTAAAAATTCGTCAATTTATTTAGAGATAAACTCTAATTTTTTCTATTTACCTCGTGAAGTACTCGTTTTAACTGTCGCTACTTTTTTAGAAGCGGTTGTTTTTGGTGCAGCTTTTGAAGTCGTTGGTTTTGATTTTGGAGCAGAAGTTACTGCTTTTTTCTCCTTTTTAGGAACTTTTTCTTCAGTTTTAGAATCTTCAGCTGTTGGAGTTTCACTTTCTTCTTCTTTTTCAGCAAGTTTTAATTCACCAGATTTGTGAAGTAGATTATACCATTGAAAAATTTTCTTTACATCAGAAATATAAACTCTTTCTTGGTCGTAATTTGGTAATATTTCAAGAATATAATTTTCTAATTTTTTTTTATCGTCTTTATGAGAAATTGTTTCAGCACCATTTTCTTTATCATAAATGGTTTTCATGATAACTTTTAGTGAAACATCTTCATCAGTTGTATAAATACTTATGTCATCTAAAGCAGATATTCGATCAGAAGAATAAGCGGGTGTTCGCTTCTTGTCTTCTAAAGATTCTACAATTATGTTGTTTTTACCTTGTGCAACAACTTTAAATAATCCTGGTTTTCCAGCAATTGAGATTATACCTGTTAAATTCATTCTTTATTTTTACTTGATGTCAAAACTAATAATAATTTTTGTTTAATTTTATAAACGTTCAATTTTTGTGCATAAAATTTGATTTTCACAAATTATTTTCAAAAAATACATTCCTTTTTTCAAATCTGAAACATCAATTTTATTAGTGTTTGATGTAATTTCTTTTACCGTTTTACCATTTAAATCTTCTAAAATAACTTTTTTTATATTTGATACATTTAAAATCTCAAAACTATTTTCTGTTGGGTTGGGGAAAATCGAAATTTCATTAATGTTTTCAGAAATTCCGGCATTTTGTTGGTAAATATTTGAAACAGCATTACAGCCATCTGGACCAGAAGTAGAAACATAATATTGACCAGACGGATTTATATTGCCATTTAAAGTTTGAAAAGTTTGTCCTGCTAAAAGTACACCATTTAAATACCACTGGTAATTAGGTGCAATGGAAGATGTTAAAATTGCACCAACCAATCCAATAGTTGGCGTTATTGGTACTATTCCTTGAACTACAGTAATTTGATTTCTTTCTTTACATGATAAATTTGAATAAGAATATGCTGTATAAGTAGAACCAGTATCAATTGATAAAATCAAAGAATTAATTTCTGAATTATTAAAATTCCAAACAACTGAATCAATATTTGCAGCAGAATTAATGCTTAAATTTTCAGTGCCATCGCAAAACAGCGTATTTCCAACTATTTGTGTAGTGAAATTTTTAGTTAATAAGGTGTTTAGCGCATTCACTTTTCCGTTACCATATCCGAAATTTGGCAAAGTTCCAGTATGATTATCACTCATTGCTGAGGCATTTAAATCTGTTTTAAAATCATTATAGGTCGCATTATTACATTTTTCAAGATATAAAGCTGCAATTCCAGTAATTGAAGGTGAAGCCATTGATGTACCTCCATTACCAAAATGCCAACCACCAAAATCAATTTTATTGTTATTTGCGGGATTATTTAAAATCCATAAAGGAGCAGTAGTTAAAGAAACATCACCAGGCGCGCAAATATCTGGTTTCAAAACATTTGCCCTTGATGGTCCTTTACTTGAATTTGGACTTAAAACTCCGGAAGTTCCAGTTGCCGCACTAAACATTACTCCATTTTTATTTAAAAAGCTTTGTCTATTATGGAAATTTCCAACAGTAATTACTTTCTCTGAACAGGCCCATGATGACACTATTGTTTGAAGTGTATCTGGTATGTTATAATGTATGATTGCTGGTAAAACAGCACTTGAAGGAATAGTAGAAACGATATTATTTAGTCCAAATTGTGTACCACTCCAAATGTCGTATTTCCCCGAACCTGTTGTTTTAAAAGAATATAAATAAGAAGTTGAATCAACTTTTGAGAAATACGCTTCTAATCTGTAGGCATTACCTTGCTGTGATGGATAAATTTCTATTGTTGCTAAAATATTATTATTTAAATTTCTCAATGTATCATAGATTACGCCTCCCATCCCAGTCAAAATATTTCGGAATTGCGTAGAAGCTCTTTTTGAAAAGGTACCAGAAGGTAAATTTGCACCAAATGCATAAGATACATTTGTCATATCTGCCTGATTTGCCCATAAGTCGTAATAAATTGTATTTGCGCCAAAAGCTCCACTTGCATTGTTTTCAAACCAGGTGAAACTTGTATCTGAATCAACAATTCCATTAACATGATATTTACCTAATGCGCCAGAATTTCCTGCTGCACAGACGATGATTCTTCCAGGTTTGGCGTCTAACATTGATTCCATAATCACAGAGGCTGGATCGTTACCATCATGTGAACCAAAATAATCACCCAAACTAAGATTTATTACACACGGCATTCCTAAAGCATCTGCTTTTTTAAATATAAAATCACATGCATCGGAAACGGTTAAGGTCCAATTGGGAAGATTAAAATTTGTTTTCACAAAAATGACTTTTGAATCTGGTGCCATACCTTTATTTAAACCATCTGCTAATCCATTACCAACTGCTATGCCAGTTACGTTTGTTCCATGAGAGCCTTCTCCTCCCAAAGTTGGGAAAATTGGCGAGGCATTATTATATGTGCTAATATGTAAATTGATATCACTACTATCGTATTCTAAACCATAATCATAGGGTTGGGGAATATTTAAATTTGTTGCTGAATCTAAACTTTGATCCCAAAGATACAGAAATCGTGTTTTTCCATTCGCATCCAAAAAATCAGGATGTTTAAAGTCTATTCCATCATCTACTATGCCAATTATGACATTTTTACCAGTAAAAGGCATTGATAATCCATTCGTTCCATTTTGAACTTCATTTACAAATGTTTTCATTCTTGTAGAATCATTCATTAACGTTGGTCTAGAAATTTCAAAATGAAAATCTGAAATTAAATTCTTATCAATTAATGCTTGAATTTTTTCAGGGGTAGTTGTTACATATATATATTCTTTAGTAACTGATTTTACCAAAATATTATTTGCAAATAAGGCATCGAACGTTTTTTGACCATTATTAACAATTGCAAATGGCATTTTTAGATTCCCTTTCTCTGTTAAAATTTTTTTAAACCCAAATTTTGTAATTTGAGATTTAAAACTATTATTAAGTGTAAAACTTAAAATTGCGAGTATTGTAAAAAATAGTTTCATCCGTTTAGATTTTAGTTTGACCTTTCAACATAAATATTTGTATAAAAATATATAAAAAAAACAAAAGTCGAAAAAAAATATTGATATTTGCTTTTTATTATAACGTATAAAATTATAAAAAGTAAACTATAAATATGAAAAAAATTGTAATTAAACTGTCATTTTCATTTTTTGCACTGGGATATTTCTCATCTTCTTTTGGACAAGTGGATAAAAGTGTTTTAAATTGGTACAATGGAAAAGGTTCCGGAATGCAAACTGAAAAAGCGTACAAAAAATTAAAGAATAAGTCTACAACTACAGTAATTGTTGCAGTAATTGATTCTGGAATTGACATTGAGCACAAAGATTTGGAAGGTAAAATTTGGGTAAATGCTAAAGAAATTGCTGGTAATGGCATTGATGATGATAAAAATGGTTATGTCGATGATATGCATGGATGGAACTTTTTAGGAAATGCAAGTGGTCAAAATCAAAATGATGCTTGTTTAGAGAAAACTCGTATTTATAAAAAATTAAGAGATAAATATGAAGATATTGATGCAAGTGAAGTTAAAGCAAGTGATATTCCTGAATATGAACTTTTCAAAAAAGTAAGAAAAGAAGTTCGTGAAGAAAAAGATCAATACGATCAAGTTTTACAACAATTAGATCAATTACCAATGATTTTAGGAGTTGTTCCAGGCATGGTAGAAACCGCTTTAGGGAAAAAAGATTACACTTTAAAAGATTTAGAGAATTGGAAACCAACTGATGACCAAAACAAACAAATTAAGCAAGTTGCGATAGCAATGAAAACTGGTGAATTGACTTTGGACGTAGTTAACGAACAAAAAGCTCAAGTTCAAGGAATGGTTGACTACAACTTAAATGTTGAATTTAATGACCGTGAATTTATTGGAGATAATCCCTATGATTTTAATGATACAAAATACGGTAATAATGATGTTGAAGGTCCAGACGCATTACATGGAACACACGTTGGTGGAATTATCGGTGCAATAAGAGGAAATAATTTAGGTGGTGACGGCGTTGCAACAGATATTAAATTAATGTCTTTAAGAGCTGTTCCAAACGGTGATGAGCAAGATAAAGATATTGCTTTAGCAATTCGTTACGCTGTTGACAATGGCGCAATGGTAATTAATATGTCTTTCGGAAAAGGATATTCTCCAAATCAAAAAGAAGTTTACGAAGCTTTTCAATATGCAGATTCCAAAGGTGTTTTGTTAGTTCATGCTGCGGGTAATGATGCAGCAAATGTTGATGTAAACGATAATTATCCGACTTCAATGTATTCTTTTCAAACTAAAAAGTTGGATCATTTTTTAACAATCGGTGCTTCAACACGTTTTCCAAAAGAAAAATTAGCTGCTGATTTCTCAAATTATGGTCAAACAAAAGTTGATGTTTTTGCACCAGGTCACGATATTTATAATTCTGTTCCTCAAAGTGAATACAAAAAATTAAATGGAACATCTATGGCAGCTCCTATGGTTGCAGGTGTTGCTGCAATGTTGAAATCTTATTTCCCTAAATTATCAATGTTAGAGATTAAAGAAATTATGTTAAAAACAGCTACATCTTATAAAGGCAAAAAACAATTTCTTCCTGGATCGGCAGATTTAATTGATTTTGCTAAATTGAGTGTAACGGGTTCTGTAATTAACGTCTATGCAGCTGTTAAAGCTTGTATGACATTGGAAGCAAGTAAATAATTTTTAAAGCTTCTCTGAATAATATAAATAATTATGTCAATTAGAAATTTAGAACCTAAATCATTGTGGAATCATTTTGCAGATCTAAATGCTGTTCCTCGTCCTTCTAAAAAGGAAGAAAGAGTTAGAGCTTTTGCAGTGAATTTTGGTAAATCACTTGGCTTAGAAACATTAGAAGATGCTATTGGAAATGTAATCATCAAGAAGAAGGCAACTCCAGGAATGGAAAGTCGCCAAACGGTTGTATTGCAATCGCATTTGGACATGGTTCATCAAAAAAATTCTGATACGATTTTTGATTTCGATTCTCAAGGAATTGAAATGATTGTTGATGGAGATTGGGTAAAAGCAAATGGAACAACTTTAGGTGCTGATAATGGTATTGGGGTTGCAGCAATTATGGCAATTTTATCTTCCCAAGAAATTGTTCATCCATCAATTGAAGTCATGTTTACGATTGATGAAGAAACTGGTATGACGGGTGCGATCAAAATTGATCCTAGTAATTTTTCTGGCACAATTTTATTAAATTTAGATACAGAAGACGACGATGAATTGTCAATTGGTTGTGCTGGTGGAATTGATACAAATACTTCATATTCATATGAAGAAATTGCAGTAAATGAAAACAGTATTTCTTATGAAATATCTGTTCGAGGACTTTTAGGAGGACATTCTGGAATGGATATTCATAGAGGTAGGGGAAATGCAAATAAAATTTTGAATCGAATTTTATACCAAGGAATTTCTTTATTTCCATTACAAATCTCTTCTTTCGATGGAGGAAGTCTGAGAAATGCAATACCTAGAGAAGCAAAAGCAGTAATTTCAATTTCAAAAGATGAAAAAAATGCTTTTGAAAAATTTTTAAAGGACAAAGCGGATTCATTAAAATTTGAATATAAAAGTATTGAAACAGAATTAAATATTGACACTAAGCTGGTTGAATTGGCTACAAAATGTCTTTCAGATGAAGTTGCAATGAAAATCTTGAATTCAATATATGCTGTTCCAAATGGAGTTTTCAGAATGAGTCCAGATATTGATGATTTGGTTGAAACATCTTCAAGTTTAGCCAGAATTATCTTGAAAGATGGAAGTTTTGTAACACAATCATTACAACGTTCAAGTGTTGATTCAACAAAAGACGATGTTGCAAATGCCGTTAGAGCCTCATTTGAAAATATGGGATGTGCAGTTGTTCAAAATGGTGATTATCCTGGTTGGCAACCAAACACTGATTCTGCTATTTTGAGATTAATGGCAAAAATGTATCGTGAAAAATTCAACGAAGAGCCAAAAATTAAAGCATGTCACGCCGGATTAGAATGTGGTATTTTAGGATCTCACTTTCCTAACATGGACATGATTTCCTTTGGTCCAAATATTCGTGCTGCGCACTCTCCAGATGAAAAAGTTCAAATTTCTTCAGTTCAAAAATTTTGGGGATATTTATTAGATGTTTTGAAAGAAATACCAACTAAGAATTAAAATTTAAGAATTTTTTCTCAGTTTAAGAATATTAAATTTAAAAAAATCCTTGATTTTCGAATCAGGGATTTTTTTTGTTTCATAAAAATATACATTTCAATCAAAGATATATACATTTTAGGTTTTAGTTAAAAAAGTGGTATCAATTTTGAATACATTCGTTTAAAAGAGAAATCATGAAAGCGAAAATAATTCAAATGACTTGCAAAAAAGTTAAAGCATCTAAAAAAATAAAATCTTTGGATCAAAGCATTGTTGTTTTAGGAATCCATTCAATACGAGAATACGAAGAAATTATTAGGTATTTTTAAAAATTCCACTTCATGTTTCTATCGTCTAAAACAGCGAAAGAAACTTTTAAGGTAGGTTTTGGATGATGTGAATTACCTTCTGTATCAACATAATAAGATGCTGCGCCATAAATGCCAATTCTTAACCTGCGTTTGGAGAATTTAAAATTACGTTCTAAACCTAACAATATTTCTGAGTGAAAATAGTTGAACTCCTTAACATATAAAATCCCTCCTCCAAAAACTAAACCTATGTTTAATTTTTTTACGTAAGGTATTTTATTGATTATTCCACCATTATCGTGATGTACAAAATGTCCTTCATAAAAAATATCTTTTGAAGGCAAAGATTGATCTAATTGCTGAAAAGAATACAAAGGATTTGAAAACCAAATTGGATCACTTCGACGATTATAAATGAAATCTGCTTCCAATAAATTTTTAGAACTAACAAATTTTCCAGTTTTTACATGATAATTTGTAGTTCCAAAAGTCTTTATTTGAAAACTTTGCTGAATTCCGAAAAGTAGGTAATCAAAACTAATGTCACTTCCAAAAATATTTTCAAATCCCTTCTTATAATTGAAATAAAATGTTGGAAATTTGGAGCCTAAAATAACTTTTCGATAAGGCTCCCGCATATATTTTTGTTTTGGAGTATAACTCAAAGAAAAATCTCCTTTTAAAGCTTGATAAGTTTCAAATTTTGTAAAATAATTGCCAGATTTTACATCAGTTGAATCCAATATACCAAAATATGTTTCACCATCTAAACTTTTTCGTTCCGCGAAATTAAATTCAGCATTAAAGAATAAACCGTTAAAAACCTCAAAATCATGTCCTGCATTTATTGATGTAACACCATAAAAATTACTTGCATTTAATATTTGTGAAATTGCATCAAAATTACGAATTGCTTCAACATCTTTTCTAAAAGAGGCATAAAAAGTACTGTATTTAAATGGATTGTATCTATATCTGAACCAATGTTGAGTAAAAATAGATTCATCAACAAAACCCAATGAAACCTCACTATATAAATCAATAAAACGCTCGTCTTTCCATTTTTTAAAATACGAAAATCCTGGTGCAACTCTTGGTCCTGTAATATTTACTGGTCGAGCAGTTGCAGCAATTGAATTAATTGTCCACTGAACTTGTTTTACTCTATTTCTATGATCTACTCCAAACCATAAAACTTTTGCTGGTGTTACTTTATTGAAGATTAAATCAATAGAATCTAAATATTCCTTTCGATTTAATCTTTCTTTAATACTATCTTTTAAAATTATGAAACGTTTTTCTTCCTCTGTTAATTCAATTACTCGATTTTCATTCCAAAAAGACGTATCTTTTTCATAGGCTTCTTTTTCCGTTACCGCTAATTCATTTGAAAAATATTTAGCAGGAAATTTAACTTTAAAATCATAATCAGAAAAAACAGCTTCCGTTTTGAAGGAAGATTTTTTATTTTGATAAGTTAAACCATAAATCAAGTTCTGCTTTGATAAGACGCACAAGGAATCACCATACAATTCAAATTCCTGTTGAATAGTAAAATTATCGTATTTCAATAAATTTCCTTTTTCCATGGTTAATTCAAGCTTTTGAATGAGCCATAGTGAATCAATTACATAAATATAACCTGTTAAAGTTGAAGTTGAAGTAATTCTTGGTATAATTTTGATTTTATGTATTTTAACTCCATTTTCTTCATACTGTGATTCCAGTCGATATTTATAAGATAATATTCCTGGAGTTGAAATAGGTGAACTAACAGGAGATTGATGCAAATCATCTAAATGCAACAAATTTTCAAAAAAATTGAAATTTGACTTCACAGTAGTTGTATAGTACAAATCCTTATCAGAACCTCTTTTTG
>CAMBRH010000051.1 GCA_945870115.1 Chitinophaga pinensis
TGCCTCAATCGCTTGGTGTAAACCGTCAGAATAACGTCGTCCTTCCATGATACGACCCGTTTGTTCATCAACGATTTTAATTTTACCTTCCATAATCACATATTCTACTTCGATTTCGAACAAAGTATATGCTTTTAAAAGTTGGTTGATTGAGTGAATTCTTTCAGATTTAATACTGAAATCACGAATTAAACTATCTTTTTTAGTAGCTAATTCTTCACCAACAATTCCTGATTTAGTTAATTTTGCAATTTCTCCTCCAATGTCTGGAATAATGTAGAAATTACTATCATCATTTCCTGAAACAAGATCAATTCCTTTTTCAGTTAATTCAATTGTATTATTTTTTTCATCAATTACGAAAAACAATTCAACATCAATTTTTTTCATGTGCTTACTTTGTTCAGCCATGTAGAAATTTTCTGTTTTTTGAAGATGCGCTTTAATTCCTGGTTCAGAAAGAAATTTAATTAATGCTTTATTTTTTGGTAAACCTCTAAAAGCTCTCAACAAAGCCATTCCACCTTCTTCTAAAAGTGTTTTCGTGTCTTTTTTATCATCCGAAGGAGAATTGATAACTTCCAATTTCTTTTTCGCTTCAACCAAACATTGTGTTACGTATGCTTTTTGAGCGGCAACAACTTTTTCAATTCTTGGTTTCAATTCATGAAATTCATGCTCATCCCCTTTGGGAGTCGGTCCAGAAATAATCAAAGGCGTTCTTGCATCATCAATTAATACTGAATCGACCTCATCGACAATTGCGTAATGGTGTTTTTGTTGCACTAAATCATCTGTCGAACTTGACATATTGTCACGTAAATAATCGAAACCGAATTCATTATTTGTTCCAAAAAGAATGTCTGACAAATAAGCTCTTTTTCTTTCAGGTGAATTTGGACGCGTTTTATCCAAGCAATCAACTGATAAACCATGAAATTGGTACAAAGGTCCCATCCATTCTGAATCTCGTTTTGCCAAATAATCATTTACTGTTACTAAATGCACACCTTTTCCAGATAAAGCATTCAAATAAACTGGAAGCGTTGCAACCAAAGTTTTACCTTCACCTGTTTGCATTTCCGCAATATTTCCTTTGTGAAGAACTGCTCCACCCATCAATTGCACATCGTAATGCACCATTGACCATTTCACTGGAGTTCCAGCTGCGGTCCATTCGTTATGCCAAATTGCTTTATCACCAGAAATTGTGATTCCATCTTTTTTAGTCGCCAATTCTTTATCAAAATCTAAAGCAGTAACTTCTAATTGTCCATTTTCCGCCCATCTTCTAGCTGTTTCACGAACAACTGCAAAAGCTTCAGGCATAATTTCTTTTAAAACTTCTTCAATTTTTGCATCAACATCTTTTGACAATAAATCTATTTTATCAAATAAATCGTCTTTGTCTAAAATTGAAATTTCATTTGAATTAGCTTTTGCTTTTAAAGCCAAAATTTCATCATCTAAATCTTGTGTTCCAGCTTTAATTCTAGCTTTAAACTCCAACGTTTTTGCTCTCAAAGCATCGTCAGAAAGCGATTTCATACTTTCTGTAAACTTATTTGTTTGCTCTATAATTGGTTGATATTCTTTCTTATCTGTTGAAGTTTTATCTCCGAAAATCTTTTTTAAAAGTCCTGCAATCATTTTTAAATGAGTTATGAGTTATGAGTTATGAATTATGAGTTATGAATTGTCTGAAACTCAATTTATTTATTCTAATTTAATTTTTGAAGTCCCAAAGATAATGTAAAATTTGAAATCTTCAATTGTTTGTGGGAAAACTTTAGACATGAATTGTACCAAAAGAAAAACATTGACAAAATGGCAGAAATTATTAAATTTAATTAAAAAAGTTAAAGGATTTCTTATTGAAAGTTTTTTAGATAATTGTTGATGGAGAATTTATTGTTGAATTGATTTGGAACTAAACAGGAATCAAACTCGCCTAATCATCTAAAAAATAAGTTTATTTTATTAACAATCAGTCAATTAAAAATTCGTGAAATTTAGGTCGACTAATTACACTTTTAAGTAATTGAAAAAATAATCATATTTGACAAAATTTAGGTTTCGAATACATTTGATTAGGAACTCCGAAACTGTTTGGAATGTTAATATCTACAAAATAAATCAATTTAGTAACTACAAAAATCAAAAGTCTTTCGTCTTTCGTCTTTTGACTAATTTAGTCTGTTTTTTGAAAAAAAACCATATCTTTGTAAAAAAAAATCATAAAAATGTTAGCAGAAACGAAACTTGGTATGAAAAAAGACACGCAAATTTTCAATTTAATCGAAGAAGAAAAAAACCGTCAATTACATGGAATTGAGTTGATTGCATCTGAAAATTTCGTTAGTAACGAAGTGATGGAAGCAATGGGTTCTGTGCTAACTAATAAATATGCAGAAGGTTTACCTGGAAAACGATACTATGGTGGTTGTGAAGTTGTTGATAAAGTTGAACAATTGGCAATTGACCGCTTGTGTGAATTATTTGGCGCAACGTGGGCAAATGTGCAGCCACATTCAGGTGCACAAGCAAATGCAGCAGTTTTTCTTGCTTGTTTAAATCCAGGAGATAAAATTTTAGGTTTTGATTTATCACATGGAGGACATTTAACGCATGGTTCTCCAGTAAATTTTTCAGGAAAACTATACAAACCATATTTTTATGGTGTAAACCAAGAAACTGGTCAAGTTGACTACGATGTTTTGGAAGAAGTAGCTCGTCGTGAAAAACCAAAAATGATTATTTGTGGAGCTTCCGCATATTCTCGTGATTGGGATTATGCGAGAATTAGAAAAGTTGCTGACGAAATTGGAGCTTTAATTTTGGCTGATATTTCTCATCCTGCGGGATTAATTGCTACTGGATTATTGACAGATCCTTTGGAGCATTGTCATATTGTAACAACGACAACTCACAAGACCTTGCGTGGACCCAGAGGTGGAGTTATTATGATGCGTCACAATATTGAAAATCCGTTCGGAATTAAATGGAATAACGGTAATTTGAGATCAATGGGTGCTTTACTTGATGCAGCAGTTTTTCCAGGAATACAGGGTGGACCTTTGGAACATGTAATCGCTGCGAAAGCAGTTGCTTTTGGGGAAGCTCTAAGTCCTGCATACAAAACATATATGAAGCAAGTTCAAACAAATGCTTCAATTATGGCAGATGAGTTTGTAAAATTAGGATATAAGATTATCTCTGGTGGAACAGACAATCACTCTATGTTGATTGATTTGCGTTCAAAAGGAGTAACAGGTAAAGATGCTGAAATTACACTTGTAAAAGCAGATATTACAGTGAATAAAAACATGGTTCCATTCGATACAGAATCTCCATTTGTAACTTCTGGAATTCGTGTTGGAACACCAGCAATCACAACAAGAGGACTCAAAGAAAATGACATTCCAAAAATTGTGAGTTTAATTGATAGAGTACTCACAAATATTTCAAACGATGCTGTCATTGCTGAAGTTAGAAAAGAAGTTAATGAAATGATGAGCGATTTGCCATTGTTTCAGATGTAAGGATGAAAATTATCAAATTTATTGCTAAATTTTTCTAAAAAGGCATCATAAAAATTATTGATTAAATAAGTTGGTTTGGCAATAAATTTAGAGGATTATAAAAATTAAAAGGGAGAATTTAGGTTCTCCTTTTTTAATTTTGGATGATTGTACAATTAAATTTATTTTTTCAAATGTGAAATTGTATGATTTAAAGATTATACTAAATTTCTTATAATCGAACATATTTTTCTTTTTTCCGTAGAATGTAAAATGAACTAAAAACTACTTGGAAAATGAATTTAATTATAAAATATATTCTTGTTCTAAATTTTTTATTATGTGCGAGTCCTAGTATCGCTGAACTAGATAGTGTTAACACCATTTTGGGGGATGAGCCATTTTTTAAGAGAAAAAATAACTACTGTAAAATAAGAAAAAAAAGGAATTCAAATACTCCAAGTGTTGCAAGTGTTCTTAGATTAAAATCCCAAAGTAAAAGAGCCAAGAATACCATTTCAAGAACAAATAGAAATCATTTTCACAATAAAAAATCTCTCAGAAAAAAGCAAAAAAAGCAAATTCGCTTTACTAAAAACAAGAATTATCACAAAATCAAGAAAAACAATTTTGATAAAAAAAGATTAGGAAAACAGAAAAAGCGTATTCGAAATTTAGATAATGGAAATACGAAACACTAAATAAAATAAAAGTAAAAAGTCCCACAAAATTTTTTGTGGGACTTTTTTAATTTACTACTGATCGTTTATTACTAAATTATTCAAAATAATTTAGTAAAATTGTTTATTGAACGATTATTTTCCTTGTCAAAACAATATCATTTACAATGCCATTTACAAAATAAACACCTTGATGTAATCCTTCAATTTTGGTTTCAAAATCACCTTCTTGAGTAATTTCAATAGTTCTAATCAATTGACCCAATTCATTTACTAAATTAAATTTCCCTTCGTGAGAAGCTGAAATTGTGAAAGTCCCCGTATTTGGATTAGGGTAAGTTTCTAAACTGAAATCAGAGAATAATTCTGAATCTTTAGAATCTGAATCATAATGTTTTCCTAGTGCCGCTGGTGTGGTAACTGTACAAATAGTTCCATAATTTCCCCACATTCCATTTAAATAAGCTGAAACTTGAATGTCATAAGTAGTATTGGTTTGAATACCTGTTACCCAACTCATTCTAAATAAATTATCAGCAGCATTCCTTGTGGAAACCTTATTAAACCCGGCTGTCGTATTTACAACTTTATATCTGAAATTCGTAGCTCCAGAAACTGGATCACTATACAAAGCCGTTGACATTGTTGGAATTGGAATATTACAAGAAGACGTTGCCAATTTTGTGGTTGGAACAGGTGCAGTAACTGTACAACTTGGTCCATATGCTTGCCATGAACCTCCAACATAAGCTGAAACACTTACTGTGTAAACAGTTGCAATTTGAATTCCTGTGACCCAAGACATTCTAAATAAATTACTTGCAGCACCACGAGTTGAAACTCTTGTAAAACCAGCTCCAGCATTCACAACTAAATAACGATAATCTGTTGCTCCCGCAACTTCGTAACTATAAAGTGCATCACTAAGATTTGTTAAAGTTGAACCACAAGAGGAAGTTTGTAATTTTGTTGCAGGTGTTGTAACAGTGCATGCAGAACCATAAGCCTGCCAAGCGCCACCAACAAAGGCTGATACTTTTACAGTGTAAGTTGTACCATATTTAACTCCAGTTAACCAAGACATTCTAAATAAATTATCAGCTGCATTTCTTGTAGAGACAGCTGAAAAACTTGTTGCAGCATGTTCAATCAAATAACGGTAATTTGTAGCACCTGCTACAGCAGTTGAATATAAGGCGTCTGATAAATTAGTTAAAGTAACATTACAAGAACCACCAGCTAAGGTACTTGAACAATTATTAATTGTTGCAACAACTGCTGTTCTTGCAGCGCTAATTAAACTTCCATCAACTGCTTCTGCATAATAAGTTGTAGTTGCAGAAATACTTGGAGTTGTAAAAGTTGTTCCTGTTCCAAGAATACTACCTCCAGTTGAATTTGCATACCAATTTACGATACCTGCACTTGGAGTTGCCGACAAACCGACAGTTCCTGTTCCACAGCGAGATGCTCCACTTGATGCAGTAATTGTTGGTAAAGCATAAATTACTACACCGTAATCTTCTACATCACCAATTTCATAAGCATTAGTACACAGTAATTCTGTTGCAATAATTGCCGAACGTTCTCCAATTACCCTCATTCTTAGCATTGTATTTAGCGTCGCAGTTAAGGGGATTATAACATTGGTTGTAAAAGTATTTGAAGTATTGATTGCTAAAGAACCTGTTAAAACCTGCTCGCCAGCATCAATTACACCATCATTATCATAATCAATATAAACTTCTAAAACTTCACCTGTTGCATTTGGCCCTGCGTTTAATGTTACAGATAAACTATAGGTATTTCCTGCGATAACAGTTGTGTTGCTGGAGCAAACATTGTCAGTATATGCTATGTTAGTTAGAGTAGAGCTTGAACTATTTATAGTATTAAATTTTACATTACTTACTGTATGACCGTAATTACCCACAAGTCCTGAAGTTGGAGTGCCTGGACTTGCCGCTGTTGAGTAAACAGTAATGTAATCTGTTTTAGTTTCAGTAGTTCCGGTTCCTAAACCATTTGTTGCAACTAAAGTAACAGTATGTAAACCAGTACCTGCAAAAGTAACGAATGGATTTTGAGCTGTTGATGTTGCTGGAGTTCCCCCTGCAAAAGTCCATGACCAAGACGTAGGTGCTAATGCAGATTCATCTGTAAAATTAAAAGTTGTGGAAGTACAACCACCTGTAACATTTGCACTGAATCCAGAAATTGGAGGTCCAGTTACTGTTAATATTACAACGTTTGATGTACAAGGCGAAGCAATTACACCTGCCATATCTGACGTCATTTCACAATAAATTTCATCATCGTCTAAAAGAGTTGTTGATGAATATGTTGAAGCAGTTTCTCCTGCAATTACAACATTATTTTTAAACCATCTATAAGTTGGAGTCCCTCCATTTACAGGAGTAGCAGTAAATGTTGTATTTGTCCCATAAGTTAAAGTGGTACTAGGTGTTGTAGCAATTGAAACAGTTGCGATATTGTTAGATGCGTAAACAGTAAAATCTTCAATATCCCCTGCTGACAATGCTGAAATACAAGCTCTTTCATTCGGTGAAATTGTTCCTAAATCTGCTATGACCCTCATTCTGAGCGGAGTGTTAACTGTAACTCCTGCTGGAATTGTAACGTTTGCTGTAACAATTGATGAAGTGTTTATAGCGGTAGAGCCAGTCATAACTTGTTCTCCAGCGTCTCCAAAATCACCATTACTGTTATAATCAATATAAACTTCTAAAGCTTCTGCACCTGATCCTCCTGCATTTATTGTTACAGACATTGAATAAGCTGTATTAGGAGAAACAATTGTACTTTTTGTACAAGCACTATTAGTATATGTTGTATTATTCAACATTGAAGAAGAACTATTGATCGTGTTAAATGTAACATTACTAACAGTTTGCAAATAATTGCCTTCACTTGAAGCTAATGGAGTACAAAAAGCATCAGCTGTTGTATTTCCAACAATTATCATCCCTGCTTTTGTAAAAGTGGAACTTCCTTGTGCAGTCGTAATTGTCAATGTTACGTCATAAGTACCAATAGCATTTATTGTAATAACAGGGTTTTGGACAGTTGACGTATAAGTAGTACCAGCATTATTAGTAATATTCCAAGAATAAGTTATTCCAGTCCAAGAAGTTTCTGCCATATAAGTGTTTGGTGAACAGGTGCTTTGATCATAAAAATTAACATTCTGACCTGTTGCACAAACATAATATCTTGAAGCATAAAAATTTGCTGAAGGTGCATCAATTGGAACCAATGCCATGTTTCCGTTGGCCTCTAAAAAAGAAGATCTTGTTCCTGAAATAGCGGCATGCATTCTCGTTTTTTGACCAGCAGTAAGCATATTTTGACAAATATCAGAAGAGTAGTCCATGTAATTGTGAATAAATAATTCTGTAGAAGACCCACCATCACATCCATTTGTACCAACAACACAATCTGAACTTGACTGTTCGTGTGGTGGAGTATCACAAACTTGATCACCATCTGAAGAACAAGTTGTATTCACTGGACAACCAGCCCCATCACCTTCAAACGTATGATATAAATTAAGGGAATGCCCTAATTCATGAATCAAAGTAGTACCTGCAGGGTTTTTAAAAGAATTTACTAAGATTACAGTACCATCAGAGGATGATCCGTGACTTGAAGCAAAAGAAGCATAACCTTGTGTTCCTGTTCTACCGTTGTTATTATCAATTTCCGAAACTAGCCATATATTATAATATGTGGATTGGCTCCAAACACTTAGTGCTTTAAGTGTTGCATCAGTGGTACCAACACCGCCCGATCTTCTAATACCAGAAGTTGTATAAGTTCCATTACCCGAATAATCATAACGAACAATTCCGTCGGTACAATTTCCATTAGGGTCACGAACTGCTAATGCATATTCAATTTCCAAATCAACTCCACTTCCATCACCTAATCCACCAGCTAATTTTCTCAATCTTTCATTAAGTCCTTTTATAGCGTCTTTAATTTGTTGATCAGTAATTGCTGTCAATGTTGTACCATCAGAAATAACATGAACTACAACTGGAATTTTGTATGTTGCATTTGATTTACTTGGTACGAAGTTTCGCACCATCTGATTAAATTCATTTGTTTTTTGCAAATAAATTGGGTCAGTTGCAAGTTTTTCTTGATGATAAGCATTGAATCCACATTTTTCAGGCGGATTTACTTGGGAATTCCCAATTAAATTAATCAAAAAAATAGAGATTAATAGTAAGTTAAATTTTTTCATATATTATTGTTTATAGTTTGGCGTAAATTTAAAACAATTTATCCAATTTCAAAACATTTTTTTTAAAAAAAATCCAACTTGATAAAAAAAACTATGCTTACATAGGTTTAAAAATCAATAAGTTACAATCCTAATTAAATAATGAGTCAACAAATTCTTCTTTATCAAAAATCTGTAAATCAGTCATACCTTCACCAACTCCAATATATTTTACAGGAATCTGCATTTGATCAGAAATTCCAATTACAACTCCGCCTTTTGCGGTTCCATCCAATTTTGTAATTGCCAATGCCGTAATTTGAGTTGCTAATGAAAATTGTTTGGCTTGTTCGTAAGCGTTTTGTCCTGTTGAACCATCTAGAACTAATAAAACTTCGTGTGGAGCATCAGGAATTACCTTTTCCATAACACGACGAATTTTTGTTAACTCATTCATTAAATTAACCTTATTGTGCAATCTTCCTGCGGTGTCAATTATTACAACATCAGCATTTTGAGATTTTGCAGATTGAAGCGCATCAAATGCAACAGAAGCTGGATCTGCACCCATTCCTTGTTGAACAATTGGAACTCCAACTCTTTCAGACCAAATAATTAATTGTTGAACTGCTGCTGCACGAAAAGTATCGGCTGCACCTAAAACCACATTTAAACCTTGAGACTTAAATTGATGAGCTAATTTACCGATAGTTGTTGTTTTTCCAACTCCATTTACTCCAACTACCATTATCACATGTGGCTTGGCCTTAAATCCTTGACTTCCATCAGAAGATTTTTCATTTTCGGACAAAAGCGCAACAATTTCTTCTTTTAAAACAGAATTTAATTCACTTGTGCTCATCACCTTGTCACGAGCAACACGTTCTTCTATTCTTGAAATGATTTTCAAAGTAGTTTCAACTCCGACGTCAGAAGTAATTAGAACTTCTTCTAATTCATCTAAAACTTCAGAATCCACTTTTGACTTTCCAACAATTGTTCTAGTCAATTTGGTTAAAAAACTTTGTTTTGTCTTCTCAAGACCTTTATTTAAAGTTTCTTTTTTTTCTTTTGAAAATAATCCGAAAAATGCCATCCTTTATTAAATTATGAGTGATGAATTATGAGTGAAGAATAATGGATAATGATTCAACCTTTTATAAACAAAAAAACCCTATTCCAAAAAAACGGAACGGGGTTAAATATATAAAAAATAATTGAATTAGTTTTTATCGAACCAATCTTTCACTTTATCATTGTGAACGATTTCTGACTTTAATGTAAAGTTTCCTTTTTCATTTCTAGTCATTTTAATTACTTTTGTATGTTCTTTTCCGCCTCCTTTTTGTAAAGATGCTACTACTTTCTTTGCCATTTTTTTTAATTTTTACCTTCGAAAATATTCACAAATGAATAAACGAAATGTTATTATAAATTGTAGAAACGAATTACTACTTAATTTCTTTATGAACAGTCATTCTTTTAAGAATAGGATTAAATTTTTTAATCTCTAATCTTTCAGGAGTGTTTTTTCTGTTTTTCATTGTGATGTAACGAGAAGTTCCAGGTTGACCTGATTCTTTGTGCTCTGTACATTCCAATATAACCTGGATTCTATTACCTTTTGCTTTTTTTGCCATCTCTAAATGAGTTATGAATTATAAGTAACACATTGTGAATTTGAAACTCACAACAAATACTTGTATTATTTTACTTTAAAAAACCTTTTAATCGAGCTTCTTTCAAACAAGCAGCGATACCATTTTTGTTAATTGTTCTTAACGCCGAAGTAGATATTTTCAAAGTAATATATGACTTATCTTCTGGGATAAAAAACTTTTTTGTAATTAAATTAGGGAAAAACTTTCTTTTAGTTTTTCTATTTGAGTGAGAAACATTGTTTCCAACCATTACAGACTTTCCTGTTATTTGACAAACTCGTGACATTGCTATTTATTTAAATACTTATTCTTAAAGCGGGTGCAAAGGAAACAATAATATCTGTAACTACCAAATATTTTTATTACTTTTTTAGATAAAAATTAAATAATATAAATATTACATTAAAATATTAATCCAAAAAATTGTTTCTAAGCAAATTTAGAGCTGCAAATATAGTCATTTTCATGTTTCTTTGACGGTTATCACCAAAATAAAAACATTTTGCATGAATTTTTTCTTTAGAAGCAATTGCAATCCAAACCGTTCCGACAGGTTTTTCATCTGTTCCTCCAGCAGGACCAGCGATTCCCGTAGTTGCAATACAGAAATCAGTATTCATTTTTTTTAATCCTCCTTGAGCCATTTCTATGGCGGTTTCTTCACTTACTGCGCCAAATTTATTTAGTGTTTCTAATTTTACATCTACTAAATCACATTTTAAATCGTAACTATAAGCAACGATTGAACCTTGATAATAATCTGAGGAACCCGCAACACGAACAATTTCATTTGCTATTCCACCACCAGTGCAACTTTCAACGGAAGATATTGTTTTTCCTGCTTTTCTTAGTTTTTGACCTATAACATCTGCTAAAACATCGTTTTCATATCCAAAAACATTCTCAGGGATTATTTTTGTCAATTCTTGAAAATACATATCTATTAAAGCCTCATCTTTTTCACCACTTGGAGAAGTTATTCTTAATTTCAACAAACCAGTCGAAGGTAAATATGCTAATGAAAATCCTTTTGAAAGTAAATCATTTTCCCAATCTTTGATTTTTTCTGCTAAAAAAGATTCACCAATTCCTGTTGTTAAAATCGTTTTGTGGTATAAGGCTTTAACTTGAAAAAACTTTCCTATTTTTTCTAAAATAATATCCGTCATCATTCCTTTCATTTCATAAGGAACACCTGGTAAACTAATCAACACTTTTCCATCTTTCTCAAACCACATTCCAGAAGCTGTGCCTTGATAATTTGGAATCATTTCGCAAACCTCAGGTAAAGATGCTTGAAGAGAATTGACTTCCAACATTACTCTGTCTCGCTTTAAAAAGTAATCTTCAATTCTTTTTAATACTTCATTATTTACAACTAATTTCGTATTAAAATATTCGCATAAAACATGTTTTGTAATGTCATCTTTAGTAGGTCCTAGTCCACCTGTTACAATTATTAAATCACTTCTTTTAAAAGCCAAGTCAAAAGATTGCATAATTGCCTCGCGAGTATCTGATATTGTTTGACAATTTTTCACTTTTATATTAATTAAAGCCAACTCTGAGCCAAGCCATGAAGCATTTGTATTTATTGTTTGACCTATTAAAAGTTCGTCTCCTATGGAAATTATTTCTGCATTCATGTTAAAAATGTTAGTATTTTAATCGTTTTAGTAATAATTTGCACAAATTTTGTGAACAATTTATTTAAAACTTTTATATCTTTGACAAAAATAATAATAATGAAAAGAATATTTCTTACAATATCTATATTTAGTTCTACTTTATTAGTAACGCAATCTTGCGACGTATTAAATACTGTTGCTGGTGATGTAATAGGTGGAACAAATGGAACTACAAAACCAAGTTTAACAAATGACGAAGTAATTTCTGGTTTGAAAGAAGCTTTGATGGTTGGAATTAAAAATTCTGTTGACATTTCATCTGTAACTGACGGTTTTTTAAAAAACGACTTAATTAAACTACCTTTTCCAGAAGATGCAATTAAAGTTAGACAAAAAGCTATAGATTGGGGTTTAACCGGACAAGTTGAAAAATTTGAAACTACGCTTAATCGCGCTGCTGAAGAAGCAAGTAAGGAAGCTTTGCCAATTTTTATGGATGCAATTAAAGGAATGTCAGTTTCTGATGGTTTTGCGATTTTAAAAGAAGGAAATGGTGCAGCAACACGTTTCTTAAAAAATGGAACGACAACACAATTGACTGCTGCTTTTTCACCTATTGTTAAAAATGCAATTTCAAAAGTAAAATTGACAGAATATTGGACGCCAATTATGAATAAATATAATGGTGCAATGATGATTACTGGAGGAGAAAAAGTAAATCCAGATTTAGATAAATACGTGACAGAAAAAGCAATTTCAGGTTTATTTAAACTTGTTGAAATTGAAGAAGATAAAATTAGAACAAATCCAATGGCAAGAGTTTCAGATATCTTAGTAAAGGTTTTTGGAACAGTTATACAATAATTAATTACAGATTAACAAATTACAGATTACAGATTGCTTCGCTTTCAATAGAATTTTATTGTTAGGGCGAAGCAATCTGTAATATGCAATCTTCTAATCTGCCAATCTTAATAAAATGAAATATCCATCATCAGAATTAGTATTAAACGCAAAAGGTCAAGTTTATCATTTAGGTCTTGCACCTGAGCATATAGCAAAAAACATTATTTTAGTTGGCGATCAAGATCGCGTAGAATTAATTTCTAAATTTTTCGACAAAATTGATCATGTTGCGCAACATCGTGAATTTACAACGCATACAGGTTGGTACAAAGGAAAACACATTACGGCAATGTCAACTGGTATTGGGACAGACAATTTAGACATTACTATCAATGAAATTGACGCTTTAGTGAACATCGATTTGGAAGCTCGAGAAGATAAAAAAGAAATGACTTCCTTAAATTTAATTAGAATTGGAACGTGCGGAATTTTACAGCCAGAAATTCCAGTTCATTCTTACATATTGTCATCTCATGCTTATGGTTTAGATAATATAGCCCATTTTTACGATGTCGATTTTTCTAACGAAGAAAAAGAAATGAACACTAAAATTGATACTTTTTTAGCATTACCTGAAAAAATTAAACCATATTTTATTTCTGCTGACGAATCGCTTGTAAATAAATTGCGTTCAGAAAAAACGTTTGAAGGAATTACTGTTACAAGCAGTGGTTTCTATGCTCCTCAAGGAAGAAAATTACGTTTAAATTTATCAACGACCGATTTGAACGAAAAATTAGGAGAATTTAATCACAATGGTTTGAAAGTGAATAATTTTGAAATGGAAAGTTCAGCTTTATTTTTCTTAGGAAAATCTTTAGGACACAAAGCAACAACAATTTGTTTAGGAATTGCAAATCGACCAAATCAAGAATTTTCGAAAGGTTATGGAAAAGAAATGGATGAATTGATTGAATACGTTTTAGAGAGAATTTGAATAGCGTTAAAAGTGAAGAATTAAAAAAAAAGAATTATGAAAAAGATTTTTGTATGGTTCTCCTTTTTACTGGTTATTTCAGCAGTTAATTGTCAAACATTTGAGGCAGATACAAGTTCAATTTTTAAAAAATTTAATTTTTCTGATGGAAAATTTTTCGATTGCAACAATGATAAAAAATTAGATTTAATTCTATCTGGAGAAATTGATAATTTTTATTCTATCAATCAAACCATTATTTATCAAAATTTAGGTGGAAATAATTTTGAGGAATTAATGTCGTCAAATCTTCCTGATATTAGTTTTTCAGATATTTCAGTAACAGATGTGGATAATGATGGCGACATTGATTTTTTTATATCGGGTTTAGATAATTCTGGATTAAAAATAAGTCAAATTTATTTAAATAATGGTTCATGTCTTTTTGTAGCTTCACAGAATATTTTACAACCTGTTTGCAATGGTGACAGTTTTTTCATTGATGCAGACAAGGATGGAGATAATGATTTAATTACATTTGGTAGTTCTGTTGGTCTTTCTCAACAGACTAATTATTATAAAAATAATGGAGCAGGATTATTTTCTTTGCATTCTGATAATCAAATTGTTGCACTTGAAAATGGTTCAATCGATACAGCTGATGTAGATCAGGACAACGATATTGATATCATTGTTAGTGGCTCTAATGTGCAAAATAACCATGGAATAACTAATTTATATATTAACAATGGTTTTGGTGATTATAGTGTTGATACAACTAATCATTTTTTAGGTCAGTCTTTCGGTTTATGCAAGTTCATGGATATTGATGGTGATGATGATAAAGATATTTTTGTTATGGGCTTATTAAATGGTGCATATAGTGCTATTACCATGTTTTATGAAAATGATGGAAATGGTTCATATAGTGAAATCGGCGATAGAGGTGTGTTAAATTTAAAACAAGGTGATTTTGATTATTCTGATATTGATTTAGATGGTGATTTAGACTTATTTGTTTCGGCTAATTATGGCCCGTTTTCAACTAATGTAGATTCTGCAATATTATATTTAAATAATGAAGCTTATTTTACACGAGATACAAACTTTAATTTTATAGGAATCCAAGGCTTTTGTGCTTTTGGAAATACTGATGAAAATTGTGCCGAAGAATTATTTTTCACTGGGTTTAATGAATTAGCTTGCAATATGCATACTAACTTTTTAATAAACCAAAATACCGATTCATGTAAAACTTTGCCAGTAATAATTGATAGTCTCCCAAATAATTTAGCAGCAAGGATTTATCCAAATCCATCAATAGGAGAAGTTAATATTTATTCAGAAATTGATTTGAATTTTTATAAGGTATATGATTTATCAGGAACAATTATTTTTGACGAAAAAGATTTTGAATTGAAAAATTTTCAAATAGATATTTCAGCTTTGGAAAAAGGAGTTTACACTTTATTTTACGGAAATTCAACTAAAGAATACAGTTTTAGAATTGTAAAAACTGAATAAATTTTGCAGAAAAACAGCTTATTTGACTTAATCAATTTA